>DATMYU010000559.1:0-2994 GCA_035560775.1 Desulfosporosinus sp. | reverse complement strand
ATTAATATAGTATCAATTCTCAGATAATTTGTCAATAATTTAATTTACCGACTTATAAGCATTTATTATTCTCATATTGGACCTGCTTACACCCAAGTTTAGTTAATGCTGAAAGAGGTTTTGATATACATATAGTAATCTTTTGCGAAGTAGGTTAATCTAGAGAGAATGAATGACTTTATAAAGGGGGATAACCGTGATCAAACGCTTGCTCTGGTTAATAACGTTAGGTTTACTTATCTCAAACCTGGGCTGCAATAAATTTTGGCCCCCACCTTTCCCCGACAATACTTCTCCCCCACAATCACAACCTCAATCTCCAAATGAACCCAAGACCACAAAGACTTTACAAGGGCTCATAAGTCTACCTCTACCGCTTTCCCCCTTTTTCAAAGCCGAGACAGCAGACATTACTCAGATTGAGCAGATCATGGTTGACCTTATTAATGAAGATCGCCGCAAAGCAGGACTCGGCTTGGTGACTTGGGATGAAACAGCCGCCAAATCAGCCCGCCAACACGTCCAGGAAGAAGCTGATAACGGTTATATTAGTCACTGGGGAATGGATGGCGAAAAGCCACAACGACGCTATACCTTAGCTGGTGGGCTTGACGCAGTCAATGAAAACGAAAGTGTGACACTTTGGCTGGAAGGTGGCTTTCACGGCGTCTCGAAAGACCAACTCCAAACCATCGTTACTGAACATGAATCAGCCATGGTCAACGAACAACCTCCCAATGACGGACATCGGAAGAACATATTGGATCCACATCACACTGGTGTAGGTGTAGCTATTGCAATCGGAAAATACGGTGTGGCTATGGCCCAGGAGTTTACCAATCATTATTCTGTCATGACACCGCCTCCCCTTACGGCAACTCCTAGTTCGACTATAACCCTGAAGGGAAGGATCGATAAAGGCTACCAGATCACAGGGATTTATGGTGTATGGGAACCACTGCCCCAGCCAATGAGTCGGGAGGAACTCATGCAGACCCATTCCTATTCTGATCCCTCCTGGGATAACCTACATTTCTACGCCAAGTCGCAGAGCAAGGGCTATTATATATCCACCCCCGCGGGGAAGATTTCTGCTCGGAATGTCAGTGTGGATAGCCAAGGTAATTTTTCCGTTCCCATCCCCTTAGCCAACTCCCACGCACTAGATTATATAACGGTTGAAATCGCCCCCAATAATAATCCAAAGGATACTTTCTATGCCGCTCAATTTGTCATCAAACGCTGACGTCGACTGAAGGACTAGAATATCCCCGCACGCGGGTTGCATTTAGAACTGCCAGAAGAGCAACGCCGACATCGGCAAAAACTGCTTCCCACATAGTGGCTATTCCGAATATCCCTAACAGAATGAATCCAAGTTTAATACCCAACGCAAAGAAAATGTTCTGCCAAATGATCTTCTTGGTAAAACGAGCAATGTCAATCCCTGTTAGAAGTTTAGACGGGTGATCTTCCATGAGAACCACATCTGCAGCTTCAATCGCTGCATCCGAGCCTAATCCGCCCATGGCAACCCCAACGTCTGCCCGTGTCAGAACAGGTGCATCATTAATTCCGTCCCCAACAAAGATAACCTTTCCTTTGCGGTCCTTTTCTGCCATGAGCTTTTCCAGCCAAACTACCTTATCCTGGGGAAGTAAATCAGCATAATATTCTGTAACCCCTAAGTCTTCAGCCACACTTTGGGCAGCCCCTTGATGATCTCCTGTCAGCATAACGGTTTTGATGCCTGCCTTACCTAAGGCTTCGATCGTTTCCTTTGCACCGGACTTGATGCGGTCCGCAATCAGAATATACCCGACATATTGTCCAGCAACCGCAACATGAACTAGTGTCCCTGCTTTCGGTTGAACACTATCTTCTGGAACCGAAATTCCCGCTTGCTGTAAAAGGGCAGCCTTTCCAACAAAAACGTCTTGCCCCTGAATCTGGGCCTGGATTCCTCCTCCACTTATTTCCTTATAATTTTCCAGTGTCCCTACTTCAAGAGGTAATGCGTGGTTATGACGAATGGATTTGGCAATCGGATGGTTGGAGTGGACTTCCGTCCTTGCTGCGATTTCCATAAGATATTCTGGACTAAATCCCTTTGTAGGCTGAAGTTTAATAACCTCGAAGACCCCTTGGGTTAGCGTCCCCGTCTTATCAAAAACGACCGTCCTCACCTGCGTTAGTGCTTCAAGGAAATTTGCCCCTTTAACCAAGATGCCGTGCCGGGAGGCCCCACCGATCCCGCCGAAATACCCCAAGGGGACCGAAATAACTAAGGCACACGGGCAGGAAATTACAAGAATTGTTAAAGCTCGGTAAAGCCACTGGCTGAACGTACCACCTCCGAGAAGAGGAGGTATTATCGCGATTCCTAAGGCGATCAACACCACCCCAGGTGTATAGTAACGAGAGAACGTCGTTATGAATTTTTCCGTACGTGCTTTGCGTGCGCTCGCATTTTCCACAAGGTCGAGTATTTTTTGCACGGATGACTCTGCATAAGGGCGGGTCACCCGAACCGTAAGTACACCACTAGCGTTTACCATTCCAGATAATATAACATCTCCTACTCCGACTTTTCGAGGCACAGACTCTCCGGTCAGGGCAGAAGTATCTACGAATGAAGTACCATTCAACACTTCCCCATCCAGTGGAACCCTCTCCCCTGGCCGCACCAAGATATGCTGTCCAACTCGAACATCCTCTGGCTCGACCTTTTGTACGTCTAACTGGTGAATGAGATTTGCATAATCCGGTCGAATGTTCATTAATGCCTGAATCGAGTGCCGCGAACGGTTTACCGCCAAGTCTTGAATATATTCGCCAACGGTATAGAATAACATTACCCCAACCGCTTCAGGCAATTGATGAATCGCAATCGCCCCAATCGTGGCCAAGGACATTAAAAAATTTTCGTCGAACAGAGCCCCTTTGATCATATTTCGAAGAGCAATATATAACACTTCATATCCCACTATAATA
>DATMYU010000558.1:0-5091 GCA_035560775.1 Desulfosporosinus sp. | reverse complement strand
ATTATATGGGAACTCATAATACAGAGACTGACAGTGTGAAAGAACTTTAGAACAAGCGTGTGCTGGCTACAGGAGGCACTAAGGGAATTGGTTCCGCAATCACGGAGCGATTGATTTACGCGGGAGCAACTGTTAGGACGACCGCCCGGAAAGGCAATAAAATAGCTCTCGGACGGATAGCGAGACCATCAAATATTCTATAATAAGGAGACCAACTATGGAACATGAGTATATCGAAATCGTCGGTGCCCGTGCCAATAACTTAAAGAACATCAGTTTGAAAGTTCCCAAAAAGAAGATCACAATTTTTACTGGCGTGTCCGGCTCGGGCAAGTCATCCATTGTCTTTGAAACGATTGCCCAGGAAGCTGGCCGACAATTGAATGAAACCTTTAGCAAATTTATTCAAGGGTTTTTACCGAAGTATGGTCATCCTGATGTTGAGGCCATTGAAAACCTATCCTTAGCGATTATTGTTGATCAAAAGAGGATCGGCGGTAACTCCCGTTCCACTCTTGGTACAATAACAGATATTAATCCTTTGCTCAGGCTGCTGTTTTCCCGAATTGGGCAGCCCCATATAGGGCCTTCCCAGTATTTTTCCTTTAATGATCCCAATGGAATGTGCAAGACCTGTGAGGGTATCGGCCGGATGGTTAGCCTGGATCTCGATAAAGCCTTGGATAAAGAAAAGTCGTTAAATGAGGGAGGAATTTTGTTGCCGGGCTTTACACCCGGTACCTGGCAGTGGAAAATGTATGCCTCAACCGGCTTTTTTGATTGTGATAAAAAAATTAAGGACTATTCAAAAGAGGAATACGACAAGCTTGTCTATCATCAACCGGAAAAAATCAAATCGGCTGTTATTGAAGGAATGAACACCACGTATGTAGGTCTTGTTGAACGATTTATCAGGCAGAACATCAAAACCGAGTATGAAAAATCCGAGGCCTCACAAAAGAAAATTGCGCCGTTTACAACGGAAAAGCAGTGCCATGACTGCGGGGGTAAACGCTATAACGAAAGTACGTTAGCGTCGAAAATCATGGGCTATTCCGTTGCCGATTTGACGGCTCTGCAGGTGGATGAGCTGCTGGAATTAATCCAAACAATTAAAGATGCCAACGTAAAACCGATTATCAAAAATCTGACGGAGCGGTTGAATGATTTAATTCAAATCGGGCTTGATTATGTTAGCCTGGATAGGGAAACCTCCACCTTATCCGGTGGGGAATCACAACGGGTTAAAATGGTTAAGCACCTGACCAGCAGCTTGACGGATGTCATGTATATTTTCGATGAGCCAAGCATCGGCTTACACCCCAGAGATGTGCACAGACTTAACGAACTGCTGATAAAATTGCGGGATAAAGGCAATACAGTGATTGTGGTTGAGCATGACCCTGATGTGATTAAGGTTGCCGATTATATTGTTGATGTGGGGCCCAAAGCGGGTACAAGCGGCGGGAGGATCGTATTTGAGGGCAGCTATAGTGACCTTCTGCATGCCAAGACCCTGACCGGGGAATATATGGGCAGGAGCCTGGCGCTTAAGAGTGAGCCAAGGACCAGCCAGGATTTCTTTGAAACGCAAAAGAGCAGCTTACACAATTTGAAAAATGTCAGTTTAAGAATACCTAAAGGTATATTCACAGTTGTGACAGGGGTTGCCGGTTCGGGCAAGTCGACCCTTGTCAACGGTGTCTTTGCCAAGGAATATCAAGAGGCCATTATTGTCGACCAGTCTGCAGTCAGCGCCAATTTACGTTCTAATCCGGCCACCTATACGGGAATCATGGATCCAATACGTAAATTATTCGCGGATGAAAACAAGGTCAGCGCCGGATTGTTCAGTTATAATTCGGAGGGCGCCTGTGAGGCTTGTAAAGGGCGGGGTTCTATAGAAACCGATCTTTCCTTTATGGATTCAGTGGCAACCCTCTGTGAGGAATGCGGCGGCAAACGGTTTAAGCATGAGGTTTTAAAGTATAAGTATAAGGACAGGTCGATTGTTGAAGTGCTGGAAATGACTATTGCCGAAGCCGTTGACTTTTTTAGCCAAAAAGAAATTAAAAACAAGCTGAAGTATATCGTCGATGTCGGTCTGCATTATATGACGCTGGGGCAGCCCTTAGACACCCTTTCCGGCGGAGAGTGCCAGCGCTTAAAGCTGGCGAAGGAATTAAGCAAAAAGGGCAATATCTATATCCTGGACGAGCCGACAACGGGTCTGCATATGTCTGATATTGTCGGCATTTTGACCATTATTGACCGGCTGGTGGACAAGGGCAACACCGTGATTGTGATTGAACACAACCTCGATGTCATTCGTAATGCTGACTGGATTATTGACGTAGGTGTTGAGGGTGGCAGCAAAGGTGGACAGATTCTTTTCGAAGGAACACCAGGGGACTTGAGAAACTGTCAGGAGTCCATTACGGCAAAATACTTGTAAACGAGTGGGAGTTTAGTCTCCCCCTGACCCCCTATAAAACGACCCACTGCTTTGAACGTTGTATCGGCATCTTTTTTGTCTCCTCAAGGCACTGAAATAAACACGATCAGACACCAGACCGGGAAAATCCTTCTTGCCGGCGCCATTGAGATCGGCCGTCGCCTGAAGGAGGCTAAGGACCTGCTTCCCCATGGGGAAGGGGGCAAGTGGTTGAAGGAATCAGTCAGTTACTCCCAGCGAACGGCCGACAGTCTGATGCAGCTCTGCGAAGAGTATGAGATGAAACTGCTGGCCTCCCCCGATAGTGACGGCAAGCCAAATTCGTCACTGGTGACGAATTTGACCTACAGCCAGGCGCTCATCCTGCTTGGGATCGCTGGTGGTGATCGGCTTGGTTGATTAACTGTTTGCAGCGTTTTATAATTAAAAGGGTAGTATACAGTCTTACAACAAGGCTGACTTAGTGATCAGTAAAGGACAGGCTAATTATGAATCGTTAGAAGCGCTTGGGAAGACGGATAGGAGACTTTATTTCTTACTGAGAGCCAAGTGTGAGATTGTAGCGGAAAATTTAGGGGTTCAACTTGGTGAAATGTTGTTTTTGTTGTAGCTAAGCTCAATCAAGCAGCAGCCGTTTACGGGATGTTTGTGATATACCTCAAGTTTGCATAATGTACACAAGGAAACCACCTGTGGAAGAATAATCTAACCCAGGTGGTTTTATCTCTCATCTTGTTTTGCTTATGCTGCTTCTAATTGTTGGTCGAATAACTACAGGTTGACAACCTTAGAACTGGGTGAGCTCATGTCAGATCTGCGCATGATATGATTTATAACTTTAACGACAGTGGCTGGAGAAATGGTCAGTTTGACCACTCGGAACTCTCTGGATGTTTCACCGTATAACACGTTTAGAATATCCAAGACCTTTCCTTTGGCGGCAAAGAATGTTGTCTCATCACTAGCACTACGCAGTTCTGGTGCCCATAGTTGCTCAATTTCCTGACTTAACTGTGATAGTTCAGAACGGAAATGCCAATACGACTATTGCATGAGACGTAGAGGTGTTGCCAGAAATAAACGTTCCACAAGGTCTGAAAGGATTTGAATTATAATAAGCATACAGAGGAAGTGAAGTTGTCAGAGGAGGGTATCGCTCATATGCAATCTATCATAGTTCCACCAGGGCAGCACCAATTACCAAGGTTACCTTATGCTTTTAATGCTCTTGAGCCTGTCATCAGTTCTAGATTATTGCAGATTCACCATGACCAACATCACAAGGCCTACGTGGAAGGATTGAACAAAGCTGAGCTTAAACTGGTGGAGGCAAGGCGAAAGCGGGATTTTGCCCTTATTAAACATTGGGAGAGGGAACTAGCTTTTCAAGGTTCAGGACATATTTTGCATAGTATTTATTGGAAATCGATGGCTCCCATCGGAAACAGGTGGGAGACCCCCGGGGCTGAAACTATAAAGCATATAATGAGCTATTTCGATAGTCTGGCCGCTTTTTGGGAACAGTTTACTGCTGCGGCAATAAATGTAGAAGCGTCTGGATGGGCTTTGCTAGTCTGGCAGTCGGCTTGGGGAAGGTTAGAAATACTAACCGTTGAAAAGCACCAGGACTTTTATCAAGCGGGCAGTATTCCCATACTTGTCATGGATGTATGGGAGCATGCCTACTACCTTGATTATCAGAGCAAACGCAAAGATTATGTAACAACCTGGGGGCGATTAGTTAATTGGAACGAAGTTGAAAGACGGTTACTTCTGGCAATGCAAGCCCAGATGCCTTTGGACTAAGGAACGCAATTGTATCATAGAAACGGTTTGGGATCGGGGTAGTGGATTCTCGTTACTTTTAGGTGGGTTGAATGAGAAGTTGAGATACTCTTATCATAGAAATAAAACCTAGGACAATAAGCAACAAGGTGCCTCGCATTTAACGCAGAGTACCTTGTTTTCGTTCAGATGGCCAGATCAATTAGTCCTTCCAGAAGATCCGGTGATAGACCGGACTTTTTGCAAAGCAATTCTTGATTCACATAAATAAACTTTTAATACGGCCCCACTAGGCTTATCGGGCATCTTTTTTGTCTCCTCAAGGCACGTGGAGTGCGTAATAGTGCTATATTTGTGATTTCTGAGAGACTTGGTATTAGCGGGGTGTAGAGTCGGAGATTCTTTTTATAGTGACGGGGTGTTTGTGGGAATATATTGAGCCAGATCGTAAGGTCTGGCTTTTTTGTGTTTCTTGGATTATTTTTGCTATCGTGGAAGGATGTGAGAGATAAATGTGGAAAGTAAGCTTAGATGTTAATATTCAGAAGACTTCGTTGTATAGTGCCTGAACCCATAGTGTTGGGCTTAGTTTCTCGGGGACACTCGCCATGGCGAAGTCGTCTTAAGTGAGTAGAATATGCGGTTGGTGTGAGCTTGCAGCACATCGATTCCAAAAGGCAATTGAGAAGAGAAGCTTTTTGACGGAGTGCTTAGCGGATATAGTGCAGGTAGCGAGTAAATATAATTGCCGTTGGGTTTCATTTGGGAAGATATCTAAAAATGGACACCCGCATCACCCACTTTATCTAAGAAAATTAGAAGCTCAAAAGGAATTTCTTATTGATGAATAC
>DATMYU010000557.1:0-2515 GCA_035560775.1 Desulfosporosinus sp. | reverse complement strand
CTCTTGATGGTTATGACATTTTGAGAAATGTTCTTCTCTAATAAACATGCCTATCAGATTTGAAACACGACAGAATATGAGGTGTATGTGGTTGAAATTAATCACTAGTTTTCTTCTTGCGATCATTATGCTGTTTAGCGTTACTCCAACAGCATTTGCCGAAGACGCATTTCCTTTAAAAGCGCCTGAGGTACGAGGTGAGGGTGCCTACTTGATAGATGTCCAATCTGGTCAAACCCTCTTCATAAAAAATCCAGATAAGCAACTCGCTCCCGCAAGCACCACAAAAATTATGACCGGACTTTTAGCCATTGAGCGCGGAAATTTGGATGATATGGTCACCGCGAGTTCTACAATGCTTAATAATAAGGTTGTGTATGGCACACAGATTTACCTTGTGCCTAAGGAAACCGTTGTGCTAAAAGACCTTCTTTATGCAGTGTTTCTAAACTCTGCCAATGATGCTGCAGTGGCAGTTGCCGAACATCTCGGAGGTAATTTGTCTAATTTCGTCAATCTGATGAATCAGCGTGCCCTTGAAATTGGGGCTACTAACACTCATTTTGTAAATCCGAGCGGTTTAACGGAGGCTGGGCACGTCACAACAGCTCACGATCTCGCACTTATTGCACGAGTTGCTTATCAAAACCCCTTGTTCGCCCAGTATGTCCGTACTAAATCTCATACCATCTCTAGATCAAAATCGGATGTTCCTGCGCTGATGGTTAATGAAAACAAGTTGTTATGGAGAGACTCTACCGTTGACGGTATTAAGACTGGCTACACGGCGGCTGCTCAGAACTGTCTTGTCGCATCAGTGACAAAGGACGGTCGCCAATTCATTGGTGTGATTCTTAAGTCCCCAGGACGCGAAATCTACACAGATATGCAAGCCATGTTTGATTATGGCTTTACCCAATTTAAAGATACTGTCTTTAAACCTTCTGGTTCGGTTCTCTCAACGATCACTGTAAATAACGAATCAGTAAATCTCATCATAGATCGACCAATTTATATGACCCAGAAACTCGACGAACCGAGGTCTACCTTAAATCTACACGTTGTTCCTGCCTACACTACTACTCTTACCTCAGTAGAAGAAGGACAAGTTGTTGCTAATGTCGAGGTGCTGGACGGAAATACTCTCTTAGACACGTTTCCTCTAAAATCTACACGCTCAATTCCTCCACAAACACCAAAAAAGACAATAAATTCATACGGTCTATCCTGGATTAATGGAGTACTAATCATGCTTGTTGCTTTAGCGCTCCTCATAAGCCGAAAAATATACACTGATTGCCGTTGGCGCAGACAGATGCGTGCTACCCGAAGAAGGGAGTCTAATTAAATGAACCACGTGACCCAGACGTTCCTGAATCGCAGTCTTAAGTTCATTGCCTTCTGGGTTACAGTAGGCGGCCTAATTTTCTTGCTCGGGCACTTTATCTATTTGTTCTTGCCGTTTCTCCTTGCCTTTATTATGACTGTGACCATTAATCCCCTTAGGAACTTTCTGGTCTGCAAAGTACGTCTCCCCCAAAGGATCGCCGTTTTAAGTGCTATGCTCATTGAAATCGGTGGATTAGGAGTTATCATTACGCTACTGGTTATACGTCTGATTCGAGAGATTCAGGACATTTATCTTCACTGGCCCCATTACAACGCTCTGTTACAACGCTTTCTATCTCATTGGCTACCCAAGTTAGAAATTTATTATTTCAAACTACCTGGGAGTAACATTGATAATATCAACAGTACAGCGAATGAGTTAATCAATACTATTCCTGCTAAACTAGCCTACATCTTATCCTTCGCCGCCAAGATTCCTGAGATAATTATCGTCATTGTCATAGCCTTAGTTGCGACTTTTTTTATGGCCAACGGTTCCAAGCTCTATCTCAATAAAATTTTGCATATTTTCCCTTTAGAATGGCGCGAACATCTCAGCGAATTAGGAAGGGATTTTTCTCGTGCCTTTGCAGGGTTTATTCGGGCAGAATTTATTGTTTTTCTGATTACATTGTTTCTTTCCATTGTAGGATTAATGGTTATCCATACCAAATATGCAATTTTCCTAGGGACTATAACAGGAATCTTTGGCATACTACCTGTTTTAGGGGTGGGTATCATCCTTTTTCCTTTGGCTATCTTAGCCTTCCTTAGTGGGCATAGCCTGTTGGCTATTGAGCTCTTGCTACTGACGACTATCATTACTATTTTGAGACACATCATTGAACCGAAAATTCTGGGTGACAATGTGGGACTCGATCCGCTCTTCGTTCTTATGAGCATGTATATTGGCTTGGCTTCTACCGGAGTGATTGGCTTGATCTTAGGCCCTTTTGTGCTCATTGCTTATCAAGCTTTACAAAAGGCTGGGGTTTTCCGCAATCTCTAATAACTGAGTTCCATTTGATCGCTATTCAAGTTTACTGTCAGTGTCAAACGAAAGTCGGTCAGAAGAATGAACTCTGGCCGACTTTCGTTTAGCTTTTTACCATTGTTTATCCTATAA
>DATMYU010000556.1:0-8960 GCA_035560775.1 Desulfosporosinus sp. | reverse complement strand
GTTTTAAATATGATAATGGTGGCACTTGATTTGGCGTTGTATGTTAAAAATGAGAGATTGAAAATGCAACTCCACTAAGTGTCGCTTGGAAGGAGCCTCATATCCTCATATCGATAGAACGACAAATAACTTAAGAGGTAGTTCCTGGAAGGAACTACCTCTTTTTACACCAATGTTTCGTTAAATGGAGGTCGACTAGCTGTACCTCCAGAGTGAGGCTGATTTAACATCTCTAAGATAGCCTCACTGAGGCGGAGGATTCCTTCCCGAATCGTCGTTTCTGAATGGCGACTGAAACAGAGCCTGATCCGATCATTTCCTCTGGAGTTGACATAAAAGGCATTCCCTGGAACAAAGGTCACTTTCTTTTCAGCCGCTTTGGTAAGGAGTGTGGCAGCTTTCATGCCGGGCGGCAGTTCACACCACAAGTAATACCCACCTTCGGGTACGGTCCAGGATAAGCCTTGAGGCGCAAACTCAGTTAAAGCGCTTACCATGGCATCACGTTGTCGCCGGTATTGATTTCTGACGAGGGGAAGGTGTTCGTCCAACAGTCCTTGGTGGCAAAATTCTGTCATTATCCATTGAGCAGTGGTGCTAGTATGAAGGTCCACATGCTGTTTGGCAAGAGTCAATTGTTCCAGCACCGGGGAAGGTGCCACACACCAGCCTAGGCGGAGGCCAGGGAAAAGCATTTTGGAGAAGGTTCCAAGATAGATAACATGTCCATGCTCATCCAAGGACTTCAGGGAAGGAGAGGGCTGATTCTCGTAATAGAGTTCACTGTAAGGGTCATCTTCCATGATCGGAACATGATATAGATAAGCCAATTTGAGGAGCTCATGCCGGCGAACTAGACTCATTTTAGTTCCGGACGGATTTTGAAACGTCGGGAGGGTGTAAATAAATTTAGGTCGATGACGAGAGAGAATCTGTTCTAATAAGTCAGTCCTTAAGCCTTCCCGATCCATCGGGACAGTAAGAATGCGAGCGCCGGCAGCTTTAAAAACCCCGATAGCCCCAATAAAGGAGGGTTCCTCCATCACAACGAAGTCCCCAGGTTCCAAAAAAACTTTGGCAAGTAGATCGAGACCTTGTTGGGAACCCGATAAAATCATAATATTTTGGGCCTGGGTCTGGATGCCACGGTGGCCTAGCCAATCCGCCAGATATTTTCGCAAAGGATAATGGCCAATCGTAGGCCCGTATTCAAAGGCCTGCCAATTGCCTGGTTGCATCACTTCTTGGCTTATTTGTCTGAATTTTTCTAATGGGTAGAACTCCCCAGCTGGCGAACCCAAAGCGAAAGAAATTTGATCTTCCTCGCCAATTTCATCGAGAATTGAGGCAAGGACCGGATTATACATGCGTTCAGACTGGCTAGTATAAAAGTTTTGCCAGGCCATAGGCTGAACTGGCAAACGTAGTAACTCAGAATTACCGTCAATGGCTAAACCATCAACAGAGCTATGTTCTGAGCAGAGGGGGGGAGTCACGATGGTTCCTTTGCCAACATGAGGCCGGATCAAGTCATCCGCTTCTAGTTCGTGGTAAGCATTGACTATTGTGGTGCGATTTACGCCTAAGGAGGCGGCGAGCTTTCTCTCCGGAGGAAGGCGGAAACCTGGAGGGAGTTCATTAGTGAGGATAAGCTGCCTGATTTGGTTCCTAATTTGCAAGTACAGCGGTGTTTTAAGGGAGCGGTCTAAATGCAGTTGCATAATTTTAACCCTCTCTTTTCGATGTGGGATATTTGCACTTCGCAGTTCGCAATTAGTTTACTGCCAAAATTTCTGCCAATAGTTTAATTCCCTGTTTTATTTGTAACGGTGTAGGGTTGGAGAAGTTCAATCTCATGTTGCTGTGGATTCCTTCGTGCGCAAAGAAGTGGGCGCCCGGTACATAGGATACATTGGCTGCCTCTACACGTGGCAGGAGCTTTAGGGTGTCATAGCTTTCTGGTAAGGTCAGCCATATAAACATGCCACCAGACGGCTCGGTCCACTTGACCTGAGTGGAGAAGCTTTTCTGGAGCTCTTTTAGCATTAGATCTCGTCGTAATTTATAGGTCTGCCGCATCTTCTCAATGTGCTCGAGTGTGTTAAAATGAGTTAGGTAGTAGTGGGTAGCCCGCTGTAAGAGCGTGCTGGTATGTAAATCGGTTCCTTGTTTGGCGACACTCAGTTTGGCTATTAGTGTTCGGTCAGCAACGATCCAACCGAGTCGAAGGCCAGGGGCGAGAGTTTTAGAAAAGGTGCCAAGGTAAATTACCGCATCCTCAGCAGCGAAAGACTTGATCGGTGGTGAAGCTGGACCATCATAGCGGAGGTCGCTGTAGGGATCATCTTCTATCACTGGGACCCCGTATAGGCTGGCTATTCGAGCCACCGTTTGCCGTTCTTCAATCGTAAGAGTGGTACCGGTAGGGTTCTGATATGTAGGGGCGAGGTAAATAAGCTTAGGGCGGTGCTCTTTAATAGATGATTCGAGGGCAATAAGGTCGATTCCTTCTCCAGCGCTGGGTATCACCCTGAAATTGGCCTGGTAACTACGAAAGGTTTGGATGGCGCCAAGATAACTGGGATTTTGCAGAAGCACTTCATCACCGGGGTTCAGCAATAGTTTGGCAATCAGATCCAGTCCTTGTTGGGAACCGTTCGTGAGAAAAATGTTGTCAGCTTCAGCCTTGACTCCTTTGGTGCGCATTTGAGCAGATATTTCCTCGCGCAAGGGTAAAAATCCCTCGGTAGTTCCATATTGGAGGACCGAAGGGTCACCTGCCCCGAGAACGCGATCATAAGATTCCCTGATATCAGCAAGTGGAAATAACTCCGGGGCCGGAAGACCACCGGCAAAAGAGATTATGTTCGGTTGTACGGCCACTTTCAGGAGATCCCGAATCGCCGAATTCTCCATAGACTTAACCCGCTCTGCATAGATATATGTCATAGCTTTGTTCCCCCTTTGGAAGGTTTTAGGCCTATTATATGGGGAAGACTACCAGCTTACAACATCCAATTGGATGATTACGAAAGACATCCAATTGGAGGGGGCCAATATGTGGGCTTATTGTAAAATACTCATGACAGTTAGTGAGAAATAAAGTGAAGAGGGTGAAGAAACTTATGATTAATCGTGAAAGATTATTAGCTGAGTTTTTTGAACTAACCAAAATCGATTCTCCGACCAAGAACGAGCGCCAAATAGCGGATATACTAAAAAAACGTCTTGAAGGTATGGGTAGTGTAGTATCAGAAGATGAAGCTGGCTTGGCGTTTGGTGGCAACTGTGGCAATGTCTTTGCCTACTTAAAGGGCAACCTTCCAAAGGCTCCGGTCGTCTTACTTTCGGCACACATGGACACTGTGGATCCCTGTCTAAATATTGAACCAGTGTTGAAAGATGGATTGATCACCTCGTCTGGTTCGACAATCTTAGGAGCCGATGATAAATCTGGGATAGCACCGATCTTAGAAGCTCTAAGAACCATCCAAGAGCAAAGTATTCCACATGGTGATATACAAGTTATTTTTAATGTGGCTGAAGAAGGCGGTCTACACGGTTCTAAAAACATAGATAAAACGCTATTAAGGGCTGATTTGGGCTTTGTTCTGGATTGTGGCGGTGGGCCGGGGGAAATTATTCTTGCGGCCCCAGGGCAAGATCGAATCAACGTGACGATTAAAGGCAGGGCATCCCATGCTGGCGCTTTGCCGGAGGCCGGAATCAGTGCAATTGTTGTAGCAGCTAAGGCGATTGCCAGCATGCAAATAGGTCGGATTGACGACGAAACGACATGCAATATCGGAACGATTGAGGGTGGTCGGGCCACGAATATTGTGGCAGAAAGAGTAGACATTACCTGTGAATCAAGAAGCCGGAACTTAGGGAAATTGGAAAGTTTAACGGTTCAGATGTGCGAAACCTTTACGCACTGTGCTCAGGAAGTAGGTGCAGTTGCAGAAATAGAAGTCATTAGGTTGTATGACCCATATACCCTGGTGGAGGATTCACAAGTTGTCTTCCTCGCTGGCCAGGCAGCAAGGTCTGCTGGTTTGAGAGCAGTGTTTGGGACAACCGGTGGGGGTAGTGATGCCAATTTTTATAACCGTTATGGCATCCCGTGCACTGTTTTGGGAACTGGTATGCAAAAATGCCATACAACAGAGGAATGTCTTAAAGAAGAAGATCTGTACCAGACCGCAAATTTGGTCGTTGAGATTATTAAGACTATCGCGAAGGTTCAAAAGGACTAGCTTAACTCCATTAACTGCAAATCTACAAGAGCCGCAACACTTTCTGAAGTGTTATGGCTCTTTTGGCATAGACATAGGTTTGGTCGTCGTTAGCGCACCGATTTCCCGCAAGCGTGCATTTTAACACCGATCATAAGGCCCAGAAAACTTGCCTTACAATTGTACGAAGGCACTACACTTTTTCGCGCTGCGTATAGCTAGTATGTAATAATTCATGCGCCTTTTTTCCATAAGGTTCGCCCATGTAATCTCTATATAGTGCTATAACAGCCGGGTTTTCGTGCGACTTTCGCAAGGGTTTAGAGCGATCTTCCTGATAAATAGCGTTAGAACGGGCTTTAAGAAGTTCAACATTACCATGGTGATAAGGTTGTCCACCTCCGCCGATGCATCCCCCAGGGCAGGCCATAATCTCAATCGCGTCATAATGGACCTCTCCAGCTTGTATTTTTTCAAGAATAGTACGGGCATTTCCCAGACCATGCGTCACAGCAACCCGGAAATCTTGCCCAGCGATCGGGATGACCGCTTCCTTAATTCCATCCATTCCCCGGAGCGCGTCAAACTCCACTTTCTCCAGAGTTTCACCAGTTATCCACTCATAAGCGGTGCGCAAGGCCGCTTCGAGGACTCCACCTGTCGTCCCGAAGATCACGGAAGCGCCGGTTGATTCTCCTAGGGGTTTATCAAACTCTTCATCTTTGAGGCTGATGAAATTAATACTTGCCTCCCGGATCATGCGCGCAAGTTCTCGGGTGGTGATGACGATGTCCACATCCGGGGTAACCCCGCCCTGCCCGAGTTCAGGACGTGCTGCTTCATATTTTTTGGCTATACAAGGCATCACGGAAACCACGGTAATGCTCTTTGGGTCAATATCATAGGTCTTCGCATAATAACTTTTAGTCAAGACTCCCAGCATTTCGTGAGGAGATTTGCAGGTCGAAGGGATGTCCAACAAATCTGGAAATTGATGTTCAAAGAATTTGACCCAAGCGGGACAGCAACTGGTGAGAATAGGTAACCGTCCGCCGTGTTTGAGGCGGTGAGTCAGCTCGGAGGCCTCCTCCATAATCGTCACATCCGCCCCGAAATCTGTATCAAAGACGCGGTCGAAACCAAGCCGTCGTAAAGCAGCCACCATTTTGCCGGTGACAATCGTCCCTGGTTCTAAACCGAATCCCTCGCCAAGAGCGACCCGCACGGCCGGTGCTGTTTGCACGACGACAAAGCGTGTTGGATCGTTAAGGACTTTAAAAGCCTTGTCGACTTGATCCAATTCCATCAAAGCACCGGTGGGGCATACCGCGACACACTGTCCGCAGAACGTGCAAGAGGTCTCGTGGAGAGGCAAATCGAAGGCAGTTTTCATCACCGTTTCGAAACCGCGCCCCACGGCAGAGTAAACACCCACTGTCTGAACATCGTCACACATCGTTTCACAGCGACGGCAACGAATACATTTGTTAGGATCTCGGATAATGGCTAAACTAGATTTATCGATGTCATACGAAGATTCGTCCCCTTCATAGGAGATATTGCGCACTCCCAAATCCGCAGCGAGAGATTGGAGGTCACAGTCCAGATTTTTAGCACAAGTTAAACAAGATTTGGGATGGTCAGACATTAGGAGTTCAACCATTGCTCGTCTTCCTTGGACGGCACGCGGGGTATTTGTTTTAACGATCATGCCAGGAGTTGCGGGTGTTGCACAGGCTGGGGCCAGATTATGTCGCCCCTCGACTTCTACCACACAGACTCGACAGGAAGCAATTTGATTATTCATGTTCATTTCATGAAGGTTGAGGTAGCATAAGGTTGGAATGTCGATGTTTACGGTTCGGGCTGCGTCCAAGATAGACATTCCTTCTGGTACGGTAAGGGGTATATCGTTAATAGTGAGCTGTATATCCATACGAAGTCCTCCTTTAAAGAAAACTTGGCTGGCGCTGAGCATGCGAAGCGGCCGCCTAGTTGCACTTATGCCCACGCATTCTAATAAGCAGGGTACAGGGGTACCTTAATGGTGGATAATGGCGCCGGTGACGCGGCATTGTTGCTTGCATGCCCCACATTTTGCGCAACTGTCTTGGTCAATGACGTGGCGCTCCTTGGCTGTGCCAGTAATGCAATTAGTTGGACATTTCTTTGCGCAAAGCCCACACCCTATGCATTTTTCCGTGATCTGGAAGCTTAACAAGTTCTTACAAACGCCGGCTGGACAGGTTTTGTCGACGATATGGGCCAGGTATTCATTCCGGAAATACTTTATAGTGGAAAGAATCGGATTGGGAGCAGTTTGCCCCAGCCCGCAAAGGGAAGTGTCCTTGATGATTTTGCCTAGTTTCTCTAGTCGATCCAGATCATCTTCGCTCCCTTTGCCTTTCGTAATTTTGATCAAAATTTCGAGTAGGCGTTTAGTGCCGACCCGGCAGGCAGTACAGCGTCCGCAGGATTCGTCAACAGAGAATTCAAGGAAGAACTTGGCGATATTCACCATGCAATCGCTTTCATCCATAATTATGAGCCCGCCCGAGCCCATCATGGAGCCGATGGCAGCCAGAGATTCATAATCAATGGGGGTGTCTAAATACTTGGCTGGAATACATCCGCCTGAGGGGCCTCCGGTTTGGGCAGCTTTAAAGATTTTGTGGTTTTTAATCCCCCCACCCATGTTAAAGATAATTTGATGGAGCGTCGTTCCCATGGGGACTTCCACAAGTCCTACGTTTCGGACCTTACCAGCTAAGGCAAACACTTTTGTTCCTTTGCTTTTTTCCGTGCCTATTCCGGCAAACCAATCGGCTCCCTTTAAAATAATGGGAGGGACGTTCGCCAACGTTTCTACATTGTTGACACAGGTAGGTTTACCCCATAGCCCCTTTTCGGCAGGGAAGGGAGGTTTGACAGAAGGTTCCCCTCTTGCCCCCTCAATGGAATGGATCAAGGATGTTTCTTCACCGCAGACAAAGGCCCCGGCACCGTATTTAAGCTCAATGTCAAAGCGAAAATCACTGCCCAGAATATTATTCCCAAGTAATCCATATTCCTGAGCTTGCACAATGGCGATTTCCAAACGATGAATAGCTGCAGGGTACTCCGCTCGGACATAGATAAATCCATGGCTAGCCCCGATTGCAGAGCCTGCGATGAGCATGCCCTCTAAAACGCTATGGGGGTCTCCTTCTAGGATGGAGCGGTCCATAAAAGCGCCAGGATCCCCTTCATCGGCATTGCAAATGATATACCGCTTTTTGGCCTCACTTTTACGCGTCAATTCCCACTTTAGGCCAGTGGGAAATCCACCTCCGCCCCGTCCGCGGAGACCGCTTTTTTTAATCTTGTCAATAACCGAGGTGGATGTCATAGAGAGGACTTTAGCCAAGGCCTGATAACCGTCTGCAGCGATATATTCGAGAATGCTTTCGGGGGCTATGTAGCCGACGTTACGTAAGGCAATTTTGACCTGACCCTTATAAAAGGGGAGGTCAGAAGCAAAACGCTCTTCGGTTTGCCAATTCATGTAGAGCAGGCGTTGTACCTGGTTTCCTTGAATGAAGTGCTCTTCGACGATGGTTTCCACGTCATCAACTGAAATCTCGCAATAAGTTGTGTTATCAGGATGAATCTCGATCATAGGACCCTTTTCACAATAACCAAAACAACCGGTCTGGAAAATTCTAACTTGTTCAGATAAACCACGTTTTGCCAATTCTTCTTCAAGGAGTTTAGCAATTTCAGAACTGCCTGAGGAGTTGCAACCGGGTCCCCCACAGACCATAACATCCCTTGGCATGCCTTTTGCGTCCATTGTCGTGACAGGGTTATTGACGCGTCGGTTTTCAAGTAAAATGTGGTTTTGAGATTTTAGTTCATTTAGTGCATCGATATCTTTTAGTTTCATTTATGGCTTCACTTCCTTTAGTGATGCTACTTAATTGAGGCCCGAGGTTGAGGTTAGTGGTTCGATGTTTAAGTTTCAAATATTGCGCATCGCGCCTCACGCTTAGTGCAGTACTTCCTGACGATATGTCTCCAGTATTTGTCTGATTTCCTCTGGCTCGTGAAGGCGTCCATAGGTCTTTCCATCGATCATCATGACTGGGGCAAGGCTACACGCTCCGATACAGCGCAAAGACTCTAATGAAAAGAGATTATCTTTCGTAGTCTGTCCAGTTTTAATCTCCAACTGTTTTTCAAGTTCTGCCTGTAGTTTCTCGGCACCTCGCACAAAGCAGGCGGTGCCCATGCATACGTTGATAGTGTGCTTTCCCTGGGGTTTCATGGTGAAATAAGAGTAGAAAGTCACTACCCCATAGACTTTGGCAGCAGGAATATCCAGTTTCTGAGCGATATGATGCTGTAACTTATGGGGCAGGTATCCAAAGAGTTCTTGAGCATGATGCAGGATTCCAATGAGGTTTTCCTTTTTGTAGGGGAGGGTATCAATGTAGGCATCTAGCTGGGGAAAGGAATTGGTGATGGATGCGTTGTCACACATGGGAAACCTCCTTTAGTTCAGTAAGAACATAATATTAGCTGACAAACTATGATTAGTTTGTCTTGAACCACTGTACATAGAGTTCCCAATTGTTCAGAATATACGTATTAACTTGAAAATAACCATTGAGCTAAGATCTATAAAGATCAGATTAGGAGTCTATATGACTTGGCTTACAGAAAGTAAACGATATTGTAAAAGGA
>DATMYU010000555.1:0-3365 GCA_035560775.1 Desulfosporosinus sp. | reverse complement strand
AATGAATACGATATCTATTTTCAGAGCGTATTAAGATCGTCAACGTCACTAGTCATACGCCCTCTGTTATTAAATCCAGGCATTGGAAAAACTGCCAGATCGATATCGCTTGCCGGCTTATGATCTCCTCTTGCCCGTGACCCGAAAAAAACTATTTGTTCTATGGCATAGTTGCGATCAATTTCTTGAATACTGTGAATTAACCTTGCGCTTAAATCTAAAGTATTCATGCGCCTCCTTGTAACAAGCTTTCTGTAGCCTAAAGTAGTATAACCATATTATACCATGATATTGAAGGCAACAAAACGTGAAAAAGGAGCAGCTTTAAACTAATCATAGGTCATCCAATTATCTACCAGGGATACGCTCGCTTAACACCGGTTACCCTTGCCGTCCATTCGTCCATGGCCACGAGATCGTTGGGTCCAAGGTCCGACAAAGCCGTTTTACCAAGGGCCCTTACCCCCTCTTCCATCTCCAAAGCCATCGATTTCAAGGCATTTACCACACTCGTGCTCGCCAAATTAATATCCAACTGTGTCTTATAGGGGGAATCGTAATAGACTAATTGGGTTAACGGTTCCCAGGGAAGAATTTTGTGGATTTGGCGATGAACCAACGCAAACATAGGAACCGTTCCCAGATAGATCGCGTCCGCCCCCAGCGCTATGGCCTTTAAGCATTCTCCAGGGGTAGCATATCCGCCAGCGACCACCAAGCTCACCTCTTTGCGGGCACCTTGCTCACGCAGAAAACGTTCCGCACGAACCAAGGCTAAAAGACTGGGAATACCTAAATCATCGCAGACCAGTGGAGATGCGCCAGACGCCCCACCTTGGGCTCCATCAATGACAATAACATCAAAATCCGCTTCTAAGCATACGGCCAAATCTCTTTCTAAGCCTCCTGTTGCCATAATCTTAATGGCAATCGGTTTCCCAGCCGCTTGCGCACGCAAATCAGAAACGTACTTTGGCCAATCCCAAGGGGTTTGAATCCCCGAGATGACCGCCGCAGTCACAACAGTTTCCAGCGGCGATATACCCATTAGTTTTTGCGCCTTTCCCTGCACTCTATCAGGTTCTATTGTAAAGGGTCCCATCCTTGCGCCTTGGCCCATCTGTACTTCCAGCATATCGGCAGCTGCAATCCCTTGCGGATTGTGCCCCCAGGTGGTCCGACTGATTTGCCAGATGTACTTTCCCGCTTCGTCTCTTTCCTCTTGCAAAAAGGGCCCCTCCCCAGAATTCGTGGCGGTCCCAAGTTGTTTTGCCGCCTTTGCTAAAGCTCTCTTAGCTTCTTCGCTGAGACCCACTCCGAAACCCATGCCGGAGATCATTAATGGTATATCGATATGGAGAGGCTTTTCCGCTTTGGCTCCAAGGGTCACCTTCATGTCAACCGGAATATTTGCTTCCTTAGGAAGACGTGCCATTTGGCCAGGGACAAACATTAGGGTATCATAATGAGGTATCTTCTTTGGAGAACCCAGTGGCCGCTGGATTAGCTTCCCCTCTTCGGCCCGTAAACCGATTTCCAAAATAGTCTGCACAGACGTCCGACGCACTGCACTCCAAAGTTCCATAAGATTCTCATGGTATTTATCGCAAAGCAGCCTTTCTACTACCAAGCCAAAGAGACGTTGGACAATGGTCCGAAAGAAACGTTTAGCCAGGAAGAAAAGTATGCAAATCAGCATGACTCCGGCAATAAGTGCCCCCAAAGCTGCAAGAGCAACGACGAGCAGGACAGTCTCTAATAGCAAGGTAAATCCCCCAACTTTTTCTTATTTTTAATAGAGATCTTAATGGGCATAGTCTTTGCTACTTGGCTAATAATATGCATAAAAAGGCTCCTCGGGACACATCCTCGACCACACGTTCTGCGATTGACAAGCGTACTCTCTACGTAAACAGACTAGCAAACTCCGTGAAAGCAACCGACCTCTGACACGGAACAGCGCATTAATTATCTACTTATCAATGAACTATATATAGTATACTAAACAAGAAAGTAGGATGGTCTAAAATGAGCAGTATTCAGGAAAGGGCCTTAAAACTCCATAAAGAATTGGCAGGTAAATTCGAAGTTGTTAGTAAAGTAGACCTAAATTCTGCCGACGATTTGAGCCTAGTTTATACGCCAGGAGTCGCTGAAGCTTGTAAAGTGATTGCTAATAACCCAGACGCTGCCTATGACTATACTGGGCGGGGTAATATGGTTGCTGTGGTATCTGATGGCACAGCGGTGTTAGGTTTGGGCGATATCGGTCCTCTAGCAGCTTTGCCTGTTATGGAAGGAAAATGTATCTTATTTAAGAAGTTTGGGGGAGTCAATGCGTTTCCCATCTGTTTAAATACCAAAAATGTTGAGGAAATAATCCAGGTCGTTAAGGCCTTGGAGCCAAATTTCGGCGGAATAAATCTAGAGGACATTTCTGCACCTCGCTGTTTCGAGATTGAAGCACGGCTAAAAAGGGAGACTTCTATTCCAATCTTCCACGACGATCAGCATGGTACAGCCATCGTTGTGTTAGCGGCACTCATCAACGCGCTAAAAGTGGTTAATAAGAAAATCGGGGAGATTAAATTGGTGCTCAACGGAGCAGGCTCCGCGGGCATAGCTATTACTAAATTATTGCTGGAAGCGGGTTTGAAAAATGTTATCATGGTCGATCGTGCAGGCATGCTTTGCTCGGGTGAGGTTTGCCTGAATCCGGCTCAGGAAGAGATGGCAGAGCTAACAAACTATACAAAACTCAAAGGCTCCTTAGCCGAGGCACTCGTGGAGTCTGATGTCTTTATCGGGGTTTCAGCTCCAGGTGTACTGACTGGAAAAATGGTAGCCACTATGGCCCCTGGGGCGATCATTTTTGCTATGGCAAATCCTACGCCGGAAATATTTCCGGAAGAGGCCTTAGCAGCAGGAGCTGTAGTAGTCGGTACTGGCCGTTCGGACTATCCTAATCAGGTCAACAATGTCTTGGTTTTCCCAGGTATCTTTAGAGGCGCATTAGATGTTCGAGCCAGAGATATTACAAATGAAATGAATCTCGCCGCCGCCCATGCGATCGCGAACATCATATCTGCTGAGGAACTAACTGCTCAATATATCATCCCGGGAGTCCTTGACCCCCGAGTAGCACCTATAGTTGCCGCCGCAGTTGCTCAAGCCGCTATAATGTCGGGAGTTGCCCGTATTAATATAGACCCTAAGAAGATTTTTGAAAAGACGAGTCTCTTAGCTAACCGCTAACTGCTCGTTGGATTTCCTTCCAATGCCCTTTTTATTACACCAGGTCAAAGGAGACGAGGGAACACAACATGTTCCCTCGTCTCCTAATCACGCCTTATTCAGTAGACCCC
>DATMYU010000554.1:0-2955 GCA_035560775.1 Desulfosporosinus sp. | reverse complement strand
TCATACATTCTATAACCTGATTCGGTTACTTTACTTGGCTTAAATAAACCGATTTCATCATAGTATTGTAAAGTTCGAACACTTACGCCAGTCAGTTCAGAAACTTGTTTTACTGTTCTCATTGCTATCCCTCCTAACTTTGATTTTAGAGCTATCAATACTATCAAACACTCTGCCCGCTATTGGTCTTTTGTTAATAAAGCTAATCTCTATTTTTAGAATACACTATCACGGAACGTGAGAGTCAACACTTTTTTGCAAGTATCCGGTTCTTATCCGGTTTCCTGTTGTGAATCGTCATGCGGGGCATGTCGGTTGTTTTTGCCAACTGATGTTCGCTCTTGCCCTTGAAAAACAGCTCGACCAGTTTCTGCTCTTCCGGGGCGAGCAGCTTGAGACAGTCCAGTATTTCCTTGATTATCACAGCCTTCACTGCGACATCCTCCCTACGGTTTGATTTTTTGGCCATAGGGTTCATTCTTTTCTATTCTGACTTTGGATAAGCAAAAGCCGCCACAATTGTGACGACTTAAACCTTTCTTATAAGGATGCCTTGAATATATCCAAAACATCCTTGCTTGTCAGCGGATAAAAGGCATCTTTTAGCCCTTTAGACGCCTTTTCTGCCATGATTTCCAGATGTGTATTATCAATACCAACTTCTCTTAACGTAGCAGGTATTTCTAGCACCCTGTAGAAATCCACTGTCTTTTCAATGGCTTTATTAGCGATATCAAACTTGTCCAAGGAAGGATTGATTCCCCATACGTTGACACCGTACTCTACAAAACGGTCTACTGTTTTATCATTTAAAACATGCTTCATCCAGCGGGGGGTCAAAATAGCAAGACCCACACCATGGGTAATATCATAGTAGGCACTAAGCTGATGCTCCATAGGATGCACGGAGCTCATAACATCATTTCCACGCCATGTAATTCCGTCAATTGCAAGGCTCGATACCCACATAAGATTGGCTCTGGCTTCATAATCATCCGGCTTATTATAAGCAATAGGTCCATAATGGATACACGTTTTCAACAGTCCCTCTGCGATCCGGTTTTGTACATATGCACCTTTGACATTGTTAAAGTAATGCTCAAAAATATGTGACATGATATCTGCTGTTCCAGCTGCCGTTTGATTTTTGGGCACTGTGAAGGTGTATTCCGGATCTAAGATGGACACTTTGGGGTAAAACATTGGGCTGAAAGCACCAAGCTTATCATTGGTCTTCATATTGGAGATGACAGCAAACCGATCCATCTCGGAGCCGGTAGCAGCAAGTGTAAGAACTGTAATAAGAGGAAGTGTATCCGCAACGGGCACGGCTCCGGTTACAAGATCCCATGAATCACCTTCATATTTAGCGCCGGCAGAAATTACCTTGGCACAGTCAATGGTACTTCCGCCACCCACTGCAAAGATAACTTCAATATTATTATTTTTGCACAGTTCAACACCGGCACGTACAGTTTCAATTCTGGGGTTGGGTTCTACTCCAGAAAGTTCTGTGACCTCAATTCCAATCCGTTCAAAGATGGAATAAATTGTTTGATAGAGGCCCATTCGCTTTATGCTCCCACCTCCATAGACCAGTAATACCTTATTCCCGTATTTAGGAATCTCCATTTCAAGCTGCTTGATCTGGCCTTTTCCGAAGTAAACTTTAGTAGGAATCTGATAATGAAAATTGTTCATGATATAATTTCTCCTTTTCTAATGAACTTTCGCTGAAGGTTAGTAATATCCTCCGTCTTTTTTCTTTGCTATTTCTTCAATCTCATCGAATGCACAGGTATGCACAATAACTGCGTCAGGATTATCCAGTTGTTTTTCTTCCAATTCCTGATAGTGCTTAAGCTTCAAATTAATGACTTTTAAATTCCTATCTAATTCTACTTTTTGCTCTTCAAGTATCTTTTTTTGCAGCAGTATAATATCCTTGCGTTTTGATACGGTAGACAATAATCCATCCTTACATAACTCGACGTAGTTTCTGATATACTCAATGGACATGCCTGCCGCTCTCATGCAGCGAATCAAAATTAACCATTCAAGGTCGATTTCATTGTATTCACGTGATCCGTTTTTATCGCGTTTTATAGGTGGAAGCAGACCTTCTTTTTCATAATAACGAAGTGCGTGCATGGAAAGATTGAATTTTCCAGTAACCTCCTTTGTTGAATAACTCATTAATTCACCTGCCTTTCCCGGGACTATTTCAATATAAGCCATAGACTGCACTCTATAGCAAGCGTTTATTAATTTGCAATTGTTAATATACATATAAAAACGCGTTGAATCGCTGATACCCATGGCGCCCATGATTTCCTCCATAAGCGGGGCAATATCGTAATTTTCGCAATAAATGCCGCCCATTTCGTCAAGTTGAGAACTCGTTGCGCACCACACAGCAGTCGCCGCTCCCTGCGGGATGGTTTTAAGCTACCTTACCGGGTCGAGAATCGGAGTCCCATCTACACCAAGGATACCCCCAAAGAAATGCTGACTTTGTTGACACTTAGGGGTGCATAAGCGTCTGTCTCTTCACTGTAAAAAGAATACTCAACAGTTCCGGCTTTATTGCTGTAACCGTCATATATCTTAACGCTTTGTTATTCCAGGGAATAATACCAGCCGTTAAAATGCTCGCCCTATTTTTATGCTTGCTGCTCCTTTGCTAAATGGTTCTTGACAACCTGTTGCTGATCCGTATCTACCGGGTATACTTTACCGTTTTTTGCCACCGATTCCTGCAACTCATAACTTTCTCCATTACAGATTGCTATCTTAAGCATCTTATTTGCATCTCCATTCCCGCCACTTGCTATCGAGAGATGCGTCCATTAATCCATCCCCCTGAGCAAAAAGCTTTTATCTTCAAGCGCCGAGCGGACCAAAGAAGTAATTCGCTTGAATATTATGGTATAATATTTGTCATATAAAGGGTAT
>DATMYU010000553.1:0-7947 GCA_035560775.1 Desulfosporosinus sp. | reverse complement strand
TTTAACCTTTTTTTCTTTATCAAAACTATAAATTTTGCAGTTACTGTCGGTAATAGGTTTCAATTTCTTAAAGGCAAAAAAAACAATAAGTAGTATTAATCCAATGATAATTCGCAGTGCCTCAATAGGAATAACGAGAACCAAGCTCGAACTAAATATAGCAACCATAACCGTCAGAGTGAGTATTGCAGTTCCAACCACTAACCAGCTGCTTTTCCAGTTAACGGTTAAGCCAACCACCAAGACAAGAGAAATTGCTTTGACAAATTCAACCATTGAAGTAAAAAAAGGCGATTGTATAGTAGACCAAATCATGTCCTTTCTCCTTTCTAAAGCATGATTACACTATCCCCATTGCTCTGCCCATTCATGTTTCAGTCTTATTCCAGATCGCATCACGATGAGGAGTTATGACCAAAGAGGGCTTGGTTAAATCCGAGCTTGGCATGCCTTGAATCCGGCTAGTCGAGCCATAGGTTTGACGCAGTTCATCCAATTGCCCATATTCTAACAATCTCAAAGGGCAGGCGGCAACACAAACTGGTGGCTTACTCTCTGCCAAAAGGCCTCGACAGAAATCACATTTACCCATTTTTCCATTCTTAGGATTGAACTGCGGCGCACCATAAGGGCAATTCTCGGCACAGCTGTGACAACCGACACAACGTTCCTGGTCAATGAAAACAATGCCGTCAGCCGGCCGTTTTTGTATAGCTCCCGAAGGACAATTCTTCAGGCACACCGGATCCTGGCAATGATTACAACTCACGGATAGCCAAAAGGCATAGATATTCTGGTGAACTATCTTGCCAATTTGCCAGTAATCCCCTCCGCTGAACTCTTTAACCTTACGGAAAAGTTGCCCACCCTCTAAATCGTTTTTATCTTTACACGCCACTTGGCAAGTACAACAACCGGAACAATGCTCCTGTTGATAATAAAATCCCAGTTGTTTCGTCATGATTCAACCTCATGACTAAGCTTCTCAACTTGCACCAAATTCGTATGCTGCGGATTGCCAAAGGCCAAAGGGGTTGGCTGATACTTGGTAAGTACATTGATACACCCGCGCCGATCAACCCCTTCATGGTCAGGGGTCCACCAAGCTCCTTGAGGTACGGAAACTACCCCTGGCATAATACGGGGGGTAATTTTAACAGGTATTACCATAACCCCTCGATCGTTAAATACTTTCACCTTGTCGCCATTCCGGATGTCTCGCCGATCTGCGTCCGGTGGACACATCCAAATTTCCTGACGACCTACTTCCTCCATCCAGTCCGTGTTGTCAAATGTGGAATGAACTCGCCGTTTGTAATGATGCCCAATGCACTGCAGGGGATATTTTTCCCGCAGCGGATCATCCGGTCCCTCCCAGGCAGGGATGTATTTGGGTACAGCCGGGATTTCCAGTGGATTCTGTTTATCCCACAAGCGCGCTGAAAAAATCTCGATTTTTCCTGAGGGCGTTGGAAAGGGATGCTGCTGAGGATCTTCAATCTGTTCCTTAAAAGCAATATCCGGCTCAGAATATAACCAACGGTAAATTCCCTTGGCTTTAAATTCCGCATAGGGGGGGAAACTCGGATTTGCTTCGCGGGTTTTGTCGACAATGTATTGCAGCCACTGTTCTAGTGTCCGGCCTTCGGTGAACGGTTCTTTAATTCCCAATTTATCGGCTAGAGCGCTGATCCAATCATAGCCATTGCGGCATTCATAAACAGTATCAACCGCCTTATTCATGAAGAACATATTGTCCCCATGAAGCCCAGTCACAATATCTTCACGCTCCATAAAATTGTCAGCTGGCAGGATAAGGTCGGCAAATTTAGCACTCGCCGTCAGAAAATGATCACTGACCACAATAAGCTCAACCAGACTCTCATCCGCCAATATTTTAGCAGTCCCGTTGATATCAGAATGTTGGTTAATCAGACAGTTGCCGCCTAAATTATAGATCAACTTGATATTTGAAGATAATCTTTCGACTCCTTTGACCCCTTGCTCCGCACCCATCTTGCTACCCCTGATGATCGCATTAGGCCACGTAAACACTGATATTTGCGCCTTACAGGGATTAGGAATTGGAATTGATCCTACGACCGGTCCCCTTGCAGGGTAACCAGCCCCTGATGCCCAACCACCCTTGACGCCGATGTTGCCCGTCATAGCCGCTAGCACCGTCCCACTGCGTACCACCTGCTCACCATAGGCATGGCGCTGAGGTCCATACCCTTGGATCAGGGCTCCGGGTCGCAGTGTGGCATAGTCTCGAGCCAACTGAATAATTGTTTCCCGAGGTACACCAGTGATAGTCTCTGCCCAAGCAGGGGTTTTAGGTGTTTGGTCATCGCTTTGACCAAGAATATAACTTTTATAAGAATTTCCCTCAGGAATTCCCGAAGGCATCTGCTCCTCGTCAAAGCCCAGACAATAGGTATCCAGGAATTGTTGGTCATGAAGGTTCTCGGTAATCATGATATAGGCCATTGCATCAAGCAGGGCACTGTCAGTTGTTGGTCGGATGGGAATCCACTGATCGGCTAAAGCGATCGCCGTATTGGAGTAGATGGGGTCAATCGCCACAATCTTTGCACCGGCAGCTTTGGCTAATTTAAGATAGTAAGCGGTGTTTGTTCCACTGATTGTTTCCGCAGGGTTCCAGCCGAGCAAGATGATCAGTTTGGAATTAACCCAATCCGCTCTGCTGTTACCCGTGTTATTTGTCCCGAAAGTATAAGGAGTGGCGATTTGAGTGCAGGCCATACTATACGTGCCATAATAAGAAAGATAACCCCCATAAAGTCCCATCAGCCTGGCTATCCAGACTCGTTCGGCTACTTTTCCTGCATTACCGGTCGCGTAATTTAAGTAAACAGCCTCGGGGCCATATGTACTCATGATACGACTGGTATGCTCAGCAATAATATCTAGAGCTTCATCCCAGGAGATACGTTCAAATTTACCTTCGCCACGTTTTCCCACTCGTTTCAAGGGATGCTGCAACCGATCAAGGTGATATAGCCGGTCGCGATAAGAACGGCAACGCAAACAACCACGCAGTTGCAGGATTTGATCAGTATCAGGAAGATCATCATCCGACGAAATTCGCACGATTCGGCCATCACGGACATGAACTTTAATCATGCACCGACCTCCGCAGTTATGAGATCCTGAAGTCAGTACAATCTTCTCAAGGACTGTTTCGTCATTTGGTCGATAGTTATTCTGCATTTGGCATCTTCCTTATATAACATCCTTGATAATCTTTAAATAGCTCTCGCCAGAACTTCTGTATAGATATCTTCTAAAAGCTTGAGTCCACCACCATACCCTACATAGGAGCTGTTAATCACCAGTCTTTCATTCATAGGCCAGGAAATTGATAAATAATAGGCATCGGTTTTCTTTGCTATTTTCTTTTCCCATGAGCTGCCAATGATTAAAGGGTGCCCAGTGAAATAAGTATCTTGAATCTCATTTTGGATAAGATATCCGTCAGATATAAACGCCACTTCCGCTTCTATCTCATAATTTAATTCTTTAAAATACCCTCTGATCTGCTCCTGGTATTGATCAGGTGTGTCATCGGTAATATACTGCTTGGAAGGAAACAAGCCAACATCATTGACCAGGAATTTAGTGATAGCCAGTGAATATTGAGCATCGGAAACCACGGCAAATCGTTTGGACATAATCCGGGTTTCTAGAAATACATCGGCAAATCGTTCAATGAAATAATAATATTTTTTTTCATTTTCTGTAATGATTTCTTCCGTCTTTTGTTGATCTAGTCCAGCAAAATCACTCACTGCCCGCAAAAATTTACTTGATTCAAACGCCCCAATAGGCAGAGTGGGGAGATGCAAATAGGGTGTGCCAAATTTCTCCTCTAATAATTTCACATTGTTTAAACCTACCCAAGGAGAGACCAGCAAATTAAATTCGGCCTCTGGTATTTTATCAATATTTTTGATTCCCCTGTCATACCCAAAGATCGTATTGGGGGTTAAGCCCAGCTGGGCAACAAGGTTTTCCAATTCAAATAAATTCCCGTACCAAAATGGGTCGTGCTGCGGAACACTTGCCCAGATATTCACGAGCCCTTTAATCTTTTTCTCTGCTGGTTTCAGATATTGCTCAATAATCGCCTGAATGACCCACTCGTGCCCCAGGAAATTACTCCCCTTAAATCCTGCTGTCGAGGCAAAGATGACCGGCTGATCAACGTTCTGAAAGGATCGGACCACCTCTTGATGATCATCCCCGACGATTTCAGAAGTACAACCGCTTAATACAACATAGAGGTCTGCCTTGATTATTTTTAAAGCGTTTTCGATCGTTTCTTTTAAGCGTTCTTCTCCGCCAAAGATTACCTCTTTTTCACTAAGATTGGTGCACGGAAACACACGAGGGGAAAAATGCCCCGAACCACCTTGACCACCCCCTCCAAGCTTATCGGCGCACCCAGGGCCTGCGTGCAAGATTGGCAAAGCGTTCGTAATTGCATGGACCGTCTGCATGGCTGCCAAGGCACATTTGTACCTGGGTTGATCAAGAATCTTCGTCATTTATTCAAGTCCTCCTTAAAGAATGTTGCATTATCCTGTTCGTACCACCAATCTGAATAGGGAAGCGTAATCCGAGCAGCAAGATTTTTCTCAAAGCTTCTATTTTTGATCGTGTCCAGAATGGTATAGGCAAAATCTAAAGTACCGCGATAGCCAAACGTCTTGTATTCATCGGCTAGAAAAAATGCCGCAATCCCCTGTTTAATAGCCCAGACAGTTGTCCCTGGATGCCGACCTAAATAAATATCTGGTTGGTACTTATTTAAGATATTTAGAATCTCAAAGTTTTGTTGGTCACTGACACTTACTTTGAAATTATTGGGACTTTCCTTGGCTAAATACTCAAGATGAGGAGGAATCTCATGATTATCATAGGTTGTATCATAATGCCATGAGGCTACCCACACGACTTCTATGCCGAGCTCTTGAAGGACACGTGATATCTGAAAGGCGTAACTGGCTCCCATACCCAGGACCGCCCGAAGTCCCTGAAGTTGTTTTTTTAACTCTTCAATTTTAGGAATATAGAATGCTCGTTCTTTTTCAATATAAGCTTCAACTTCTGCTTCTTTGCTAATAACTTGCCCAATCCCTCTGAGCCAGGTTTCAAAGCCCACAATTCCTAAAGGGTTGATCGTCTTGATATAGGGAACTCCGTATTTTTGCTCTAACCCATTTCCTAAATAGGTGCCTAACGTACCGCAGATCGATACAGTAGCAAGAGCCTCCGAGAGATGAGATAGCTCTTCAACGGTTGAATTTGAATACAGAAAGAATGGTTCTACATCTAAATTAGCAAATATTTTAATGATTTCTGTTCTGGCACTCTCATTAAAATTCTTAAAATTTATGACATTCGTCTTCTTTTGCGGTGGCTTGACAAGGGTCGTCAGCACCGCATGATCAGCGGCATCAAAGCCCGTTGCCCAGACTCTCGACTTGAACCCTTCGCAATGAACAGCAGCCATCGGAACCGGAATTTCTGATTTGAGCTCCGCCAGAACACTGTCCACATCTTCGCCAATAATCCCGGACACACAAGAGGTTCCCACAAAAATTGCTTTGGGCTTATAACGGTTATAGGTATCAATAATGATCTCCTTAAGGCCACCAACGGCCCCAAAAATCGTATCGTTTTCATCCATATCCGTCCCTAGAAAAACCGCATCATAATCCAAGCCTCTTTTTGCCGCCAGCTGAGTATGGGAAACGATTGTAGTTGCGGCCATAGCCGTACAACCCGACGGCGCATGATTGATGACTGCAACATCTCTTATATAGGCAAGCTGTCCTAACGCGCACCCAGCATCGCAAGAAGTTGACTGACTAAAGCACCTATTCTTTTCCTTTAAGGTCCCGCATTTACTCTGGCTAACCAAGTCCTGAAGATCGCCATTGTAACCTGTTATTGATCCTAACCTACTTTCGCGGGTACCGAATGTTGAAATTGTTAAATCTAAAGACATGGTTTAACCTCCCTTATTGTTATATTGCTCTTTTTTAGACTGCAGGTAATTCTTCCTTCCATTTAAGGGTTTTTCTCTCCAACGCTAACAGGGAATAATTAACAATCAGTCCCAGCATCGACATGGTAATAATAATCGCATACATCTTCGGTATGAGAAAATTTACCTCATAAAAGAATATTAAGTAACCCAAGCCGGAGTTGGCACCCAGCATCTCAGCAGCGACCAAGATCAAAATAGAATTTGTTGCACTCAACCTCACCCCTGTAAAAATTGACGGCATGGAAGCGGGCAAAATCACCTTGATAAATAAGCTCAAGGGTGAAATTCCCATCGATCGAGCGGACTTGATGAACAAAGGATCAATGTTTTTCACTCCGCCGATTGTGGTCAGGAGTACAGCCCATTGAACTCCCCAAAAAATCACTGCTACCTTAGATAGTTCTCCGATTCCAAACAATAGCATAAATACCGGAAATAAAGCCAACACAGAAGTTTGTCTGAAGGTCTGCATTAGAGGATCAATAAAACGTTCAAAACCTCTGAACCACCCAATAATTAAGCCCAGAGGTATGGCAAAGAGTAATCCCAAACCAAACCCCACACCTGCCCTGCTCAGGCTAATGCCAATATGCTTGAATAATTCACCCGTGATTAGCAGGTTCCAAAAGGCAAGCGCCACTTTGGAAAACGGGGGAAGAAATACGGTATCCACTAAACCCACACGAGGGGCGACCTCCCAGATTACCAGGAAAATCAACACAGACAATATTCGGTGTAACCCTTTAAAAGAGTAATTAATCAAATTCAGCACTGCTACCCCACCTCTTTTTTTATCGAAAGCTATTAAACTTTGCAGAACGACATACTCATTATTCCTCCTTGTTAGGGTATAAAGGCTAGGCGAAACCCGCTTGGGATTCCAACCCAGCTATTTAGTTACCTATATTTTCTTTGGAGCATAATCATTGGTGTAGATATCTGTCGGTTGAATATCTCCATGTTTCCAAAGCCCGAGATCTTCCGACATTTTAAACCATTGTTCTATGAAGGCTGGATCAATCGTTGGATCCGTGTCATAATAAAAGACCGTTAGATCTTCAGCTTTGAGGTTTAGTCTTTTGGCGATCAGCTCCTTTGCCTCCGTTGGGTGGGAATTGATCCAGACATGTGATTTGTAGAGAGCCTTAGCAAAACCCTTGACAATATCCGGATGCTCATTAATGAATTTATCGCTAAACCCGCGGACCGACAGGCCAGCGCCCGGTGTAGCCACGATATCCCAGCTAGTGCCAATTGAATGCACCCCACCTAGCTTTAAAGCTACTCCAGCAAAGGGAGGGTGCGATGTCGCCACATCAATTAAGCCTTGTTTTAAGGCCTGCTCTTGTTGTCCTGCAGCTGGCAAGGTTACCCACTCCACCTTATCCGGTAAGTTATTTTTCTTCAGAGAAAGATCCAAATAGCCTGAAGTGCAGACACCTGGAGCAGTAATTCCGACTTTTTTACCGACAATATCATTCAGTGTCTTTATTGAACTATCGTCTCTTACCAAATAATTAACATGAGGATTATCTTTATTGTCAACCATACCTGGTGCAACGATTTTCACCTTAACTCCGCCTAAAACAGCTTGCGCCACATTGGAGGGGTGCCCCCCTATAAAGGCATCATTAATTCCTTGGACAATCGTTTGATATTCTGTTTGACCTTGTTTGAGTACTCCGGTATATTCTATTGCGATACCTTCTTCCTTAAAATACCCTAAGTCCTCAGCAATGGTTGTTTCGTTGAATTGGGTTTGGGTCGCCACCCTAATCGTAAATAGTTTTTTGCCGTCCGCTGTTGCAGCATCTGTTTTTTGAGCCGTCTTTGCGCCGCACCCGGAAAGGGAAAATACAGTTAATAAT
>DATMYU010000552.1:0-5125 GCA_035560775.1 Desulfosporosinus sp. | reverse complement strand
CCTATATTATGAATTTGGCTATAAACAAGATGAAATCGCTAAAATGGAAGGTATTTCGAAGGCAAAAGTGAGCCGACTTCTTGATAAGGCCCATAAAGAGGGAATTATTGAAATTAAGGTTGTCTATACTCTACCTTCGGTTGATGAATTAGCAGATACCTTGCGAGAGTACTTTAATTTAAAAAAGGTTTACGTCGTACCTGTAACGGTTGATCATCCTGATGCGATTCGTAATGATTTAGGGCGTGCTGTCAGTAAATTTCTTGGTGAGATTGTCAAAGATGGCGATGTGATCGGGGTATCCTGGGGAACGACGCTACATTTTGTGGTAAATCATTTAGAAGAATATTCGGCTAAAAACATTAAAGTCGTCCAGCTAAATGGCGGGGTTTCCAAGAACTATCTTTCGACCCAATCGACGACTATCGTAGAACGATTTGTACAAGCCTTTCATGCTGTGCCTTATATGCTGCCCGTTCCAGCCATTGTCGATAGTATCGATTTAGCCACGGCACTCGTCGCGGATTCTAATGTCAAACAAACGCTTGATTTGGCCCGGGAAGCCCGAATTGCCCTTCTCGGAATTGGGCGAGTGTCCGAGGAGTCTATCCTTATAAAGGCTGGGTATTTCGAGCACGAAGAATACGATGAATTATTGAAGAATGGCTCAGTTGGAGATATTTGTTCTCGGTATTTTCGTCTGGATGGAACCATCGCTGATCAAACATTAAACCAAAGAACAGTGGGCATTACCTTAAATGATTTAAGTGAGAAGGAATATACCATTGGTGTTGCCAATGGCGAAGAGAAAGCAGAAGCTATTATAGGAGCCTTAAGTGGAAGGTATATTAATACGCTGTTTATTGATGAAGTGGCTGCTCAAAAGTGTCTCAACCTTTTAAAGGATAAATAAACAATAATTTGATGGGAGATGTTGGTTATTAAAGCGATTAAATTGTTTGCTCCAGGGGATGTTCGAGTAGAAGATGTTGAGGTACCAGAACTAAAAGTGGGAAACGTGATGGTCAAAGTCAAAGCAGTAGGAATTTGTGGTTCGGATATTGGTAGAGTGAATGTTTTCGGTGCTTATCGTCCAAATCTAACCGTTGGACATGAATTTAGTGGAGAGATAGTGGCTGTTAACGAGGCCGGAACTTGGAAGATTGGAGATCGAGTCGTAGTAGCTCCGTTGATTCCTTGTAAGACATGCCAATGGTGTGCAAGCGGACATTACTCTCTCTGTGAAACATACGATTATTTCGGATCTAGGCGTGATGGGGCAATGGCGGAATATGTTGATGTACCCGTGGACAATTTGTTGTTAATGCCGGACAATGTTTCGTTTGAAGCTGCCGCTATGACAGATCCAGCCGCCAATGCGATCCATGCCATTTGGAATGGAGCTTTAAAAGCAGGGGAAACTGTGGCTGTTTTCGGTGCAGGGCCGATTGGACTCTTTGCCATACAATTTGCCAAAATCCTAGGTGCAAGTCGGGTAATAGCGATCGATATTAAAGATGATAAATTAGCAGTCGCTAAAAAGGTTGGCGCTGATGAGGTCATTAATGGCCTGACAGAGAACCCCATTGAAAAGATCAACGCCCTCACCGGAGGAAAAGGCATTGATTTAGTGATTGAAACGGCAGGATCACGCATTGCTCAAAATCAGGCGGTTTGTTCGGGGGCCAAATTAGCGAGAGTTGTCTTTGTGGGAATATCTCATGATAAATTAGAACTTAGTGAAAAAGCAGTCAATACCATTCTAAGACATGAGCTGGCAGTTAAAGGTTCTTGGAATTCTTTCTCTAATCCTTTTCCTGGTCGTGAATGGACCTATAGCCTAGAGCTAATGTCAGAGGGAAAGCTTCAAACAGAGGTAATAACCAGTCATCGGCTAAGTTTGGATGAGGGACCAGAAATATTTAAGAAACTGATGGATAAGGATTTCTTCTTTAACAAGGTCTTGTTTTTACCCTAAACAGAGGAGGGATTTATGCTAATGAATGCCAGTGATACTCTGTTGCTCGCGGCTGATTTTGGGACACAAGGCGTTCGGGTAGCTGTCATGAATCAATTAGGTAGTTTAGTGAAGATGGCTTTTGCCGAATACCCGACGTCTTATCCCCAGCCCGGGTGGGCTGAGCAAGATCCTCAGAATTGGTGGCAGGCCTTTAAACAAGCCTTGGTGATATGTTTGGCGAGTGTAAGAGATGTTAAGCAATTGCGGGGCCTGACCATTTGTTCAACATCATCCACTGTTCTGGCAGTTGATGATACCGGTAAACCGTTGACCCAAGCAATCCTGTGGATGGATAACCGTGCGGTCAAAGAGGCTGAACGAATCAACCAATCAGGACATTCACGCCTTCAATACTCCGGTGGATCAGATTCGGTGGAGTGGATGATCCCCAAAGTCCTGTGGTTAAAAGAAAATTGTTCCGATCTATACAATCGTTCTAGTTTGATTGTTGAAGAACAAGACTGGCTTAATTATCGGTTAACTGGGCGTTGGGTAGCTTCAGGTTGTACGGCCACCTGCAAATGGAATTACGCCGATGTAGATGGTGGTTGGTCTCCAGAGTTTATGAGCGAAATTGGCTTGGATGATTATGAAGACAAATTACCCCTAGAAGTTATTCCGGTTGGTCAGACTATAGGAAAAATCTCGTCTGAAACCGCCAAAGAGTTGGGTATTCCCGAGGATATGATGGTCTTTCAGGGAGGGATCGATGCGCACATTGGTCTCTTGGGTATGGGAGCAGTGGAACAAGGCCAAATGGGAATTATCATGGGTACTAGCTTTGTTCACTTAGCACAACTGCCCGACCCGATTTATCGTCCTGGATTGTGGGGTCCTTATCCAAATGCGTTGGTGGAGGGGTTGTGGCTTCTAGAGGGAGGTCAAGTGTCTTGTGGATCATTGACAAGATGGTTTAAAGATCAATTTGCTACTGATCTCTCCTTTACCCATCCTGATGAAGAGCCTTATCAAGTGTTGGCTGATGAGGCAGCCAAAATCCCTCCCGGTTCAGAAGGCATAGTCGTTCTTGATACTTGGCAAGGCAATCGCACACCCTATCGCGATCCCCTGGTCAAAGGAAGCTTTTGGGGACTCACACTGAGCCACACCCGTGCCCACTTGTATCGTTCCCTGCTCGAATCTGTAGCCTACGGGACGCGAAACATTCTGGAAAGTTTTTCAGCAACAAACTTTAAGATCCAACAAATTATTGCCAGTGGCGGAGCTTTAAAGAATCGACTATGGCTTCAAATCATTGCAGATGTGACAGGCCTCCCGATTCGACTACCTAGCTTTAGTGAGGCTGGAGTTTTAGGATGTGCCATATGTGCTGCTAGTGGATTAGGACTGTATTCGAACTTATTGGAAGCGTCAAGGGCGATGGTTTGCTATGGAGAAGAGATTTACCCGGATCCTGCTAACTATGAACTTTATACTTTTTATTTTAATCAATACAAGAAGACCTATGAACTATTAGCGCCCCAGATGCATCAGATGTATAGATTTCGGCAAGGGGGAGCAAGCGATGGGTGAAAACAAGTTGATCCTGGAAATGCGAGGTATTTCCAAAGGATTTTCAGGGGTACAGGCACTAAAGAAGGTAAATCTGTGTGTGGAAGCTGGAGAGGTACATTGTCTGATAGGGGCGAATGGGGCAGGCAAATCTACCTTAATGAAAGTTTTAGCAGGGGTATATTCCATGGACGAGGGCGAAATAATATTTGACCAAAAACCAGTAACTATTACTGATCCTATCAGCAGTAATAGACTAGGAATTTCCGTCATCTACCAGGAATTATCGCTCTTGCCCAATCTATCTGTTGCGGAAAATATATTTATCGGGAAATACCCAAGGAGATACCGCTATTTATTAGATTGGGCAGAACTGACGAAGAGGGCACGGGTTCTAATTGATGGTTTGGGAATAAACATCAATGTCATGGAACTGGTAAGCAACTTAAGCATTGGACATCGACAAATTGTAGAATTAGCCAAGGCCTTAGCCTCTAATGCGAAGCTGATTGTTATGGATGAACCCTCAGCAACCCTATCGAGCGAGGAATTTGAAACGCTAGTAAGAGTCATTCAAGAGTTAAAAAATAAAGGGATCAGCATTATCTATATTTCTCATCGCTTGGAAGAGTTATTTAGAGTGGGAAATAAAGTCACCGTATTAAGAGATGGTCAATATGTTGCGACGAAACAGTTGCAAGATATTAATCAAGATCAATTAGTGGAATTGATCATTGGTCATCCTCTTTCTAAAGAACATAAATCTAAGGTTGCTGTATCAAAAAACGACGAACTGGTAACGTTAAAAAACATTTATACTCACAAGTTAAAGTCCATTAATCTCTCCTTATATAAAGGGGAAGTCCTTGGCCTTTACGGTTTAGTTGGTTCTGGAAGGACGGAAATTTTACGGGCTATTTACGGAGCAGATCCTCTTCTAGAAGGAGAATTGTCTATAAATGGCAAAAAAATGAACTTCCGAGCTCCTGCAGACGCAATGAAAATGGGTATTGCTTTGGTTCCGGAAAGTCGGAAGACACAAGGGTTATTACTAAACCTGTCAGTTTGGGAAAATGCTGTCGTTCCCTCACTTAAGAAATATACTCGGTTTGGTTTTTTGAAGTATCGAATGATGTTCAAACTTGTAGGCGAACAAGTCGACAAATTGAGAGTGCTGACGCCATCAATTCGAACCTCTGTAAAAAATCTGAGCGGTGGCAACCAGCAGAAAGTGGTTATTGCTAAATGGCTTCTTAAAAACTCGAACATTATGCTTTTTGATGAACCAACTCAAGGGATTGATATTGGAGCTAAGGAAGAAGTTTACAAAATCATTAAAACTATATCTGACAAAGGGTTTGGGGTCATCATTGCCTCGTCAGAATTAGCTGAACTTTTACAGTTGTGCAATCGTGTGGTCGTTGTGTTTAACGGTCAAATTGCTGGAGAGTTTCAGCAGGAAGAATTTCGAAATGACACCATACTTCATTGTGCAGTCACAGGAGGGTCGAGTTTATGAGTAAAGTGAAAGTTGTAACTCATGGAGAAAAGACCGGAAGGCTAAATCTCGGCTATCTTCTAGGGAAGTATAAC
>DATMYU010000551.1:0-19168 GCA_035560775.1 Desulfosporosinus sp. | reverse complement strand
GTTTAACTCTCTTGCAATTGTAATAAATGAATCCTTGATTACCTTTAAACTATCTACCAAACTTGCCTCGTTCATGATTTCTTTAATACTTACTTTCTCAAGAGACATATGAACCTCCATTCCGCCGCTGTCGCTGGCGGCACAAATAGTAATGAGTTATTTTTCAAGCTATACCAGGCGATCATCATGTTGACATAGTATTCCTCCGACCGAATACCCGCCACAAGCTCAAGCATCTCCGGCCGGAAAGCGTCATCGAGATAGAAGCTCATCAACATTCCGAGCCCGAAGCGCACTCCAGAGTACCATCACCATCATCGTCAGCTGGATCCAGGCTGACAAATACATCATCCATGACTTGATCATCAACATACGACTGGTCTTTAAGAAATACCCCTGCTTTATTATAGACACCACTATCAATATACCAAGGAACAGCTTCCCCATCACGAAAATTAACGCTGGAATTAACCCATGTGTTTTTGTCGACCGTCTCCATCGGCGTCAATTCTAGTGCTGTCGTAAACATATCTAGTCTTTCCATTTTCCGAATCATCGTGTGAGAACGTACTGCCGGGAACAAAATCCTGAGAATACTGGTGCGTTTTATGGGCTGCAGTTCTTTCCGAAACAGTAGGATCTCGTTTTCCATCGTTGGAAGTATTAGTGGCGGTTGAATGACTTTTGGTGAATGTTGAATTAATACCATCCGAAGTGTCATTCTGAGTATTGTTTGTATTACTGGTTACCTTAACAGCGTCTGTCTCAAAAATCTCATGATAATTGAAGGCAACGATTATCCCTGCTGTACAAATAATCATTATTGCAATGATGATTATTTGTACAGCAGGTAACTTGTAAAAAATATTTCTAGTCTTCATTGGCTTCAATTCTCGGCTTCACAATTATTGCACTGGCAATATGTGATGGCCAACCCCTTCCCATAAATAATTCCTGAAATCAATTTCTGATTTCTAAAAAACGAATACCCAGTTTTTTGGCATATAACCTATTTCTCACAGTTTATTCGCACATTAAGGCAATCCCTTAGCTGCTCCAGTTTCTTGAAAGGACTACTCCATGACTCCACTTTTACCGAAATCAGGATTCATTGCCTAGTTGGTAATCGTAAACCCACACTTCGGATAATTGTTATACCCTTTAAAATCTCCATATTTACCCTTTCTCATGATCGGCTCCCCACCACATTTGGGACAACCATTAGCGCCAATTTGGTTTGCAACCTCAGCTTTCTTTCTATGTATTCTTTCGACATGCTGAGTTCTGACTTTTTTATTACGTGGGTCACCCATGAGCAGAAAATCTGGCTTCCTATTTTTAAGAGCTCGTATAACTGCAATCACTTTCTATGCCTAAATTCTTTATTTTTCTGTAAAACCCTGCCAACAACTGTTCCTTTTTCAATATTCTATATTTTACCCTATTAGCACGGACCTTCTGCTTGATAGCCTATCTTGCATAGCTTATCTGCTTAAAGCATAACCCTCAGCTCAGACAATTCTATGTGAAAAAGGAGCGAAGCCTAAGATTCCCTTAGTTTCGCTCCCTTATTTATTTTCCGCTCACCTGAAACTCTCTCCAGTACTATCTTCAGCACATCAGCTGAAATACAAAAACTTTCCGTTTCACCCTACAACACTAAGCCACAAATCTAAGCTTTCTTCAGTAGGTCCCTGCCTATTAAACTTCTTCAAGAAATTTAACCTGGATCTTACCCTCTAGTAGGTCTTCAAACTTTTGGGCTGCTTCCTGAAAATAAGCTCAACTCCCATGGGCTTTGAAGGCCTCCTTATCCTTGTACTTTTCAAAGAAGACGATTTCAGTTGGGTCATTTGAGAGTTTCTCTATCAATATAATATTCTCCACAATGAACTCTTCTGTTCCCTGGGGAGGATGACCAGGTGACCGTTGGATTTAACCCCTCTCGGACTGGGTCGTATCAATTGATAAATTTGTCCTGATAACGGGGGGCCATACTTTCAGGCTCTTCGCCATGTTTTCAACTATCATACTCGCCGTCTCCCTGTATTTTTCTTTCACCCCCGGATCCGTTCTGTCCAATGCGGTAAGCATCTTCAGCAGCTCATCGTAGGCTTTGATCATGTTATCGCGGTGAATGTTGAATTGTGCTTCCGTCGTCCTGACTGAGGATTTGGATTCCGCGTCTTTGAGCTTTTTCTCCAGTTCGGCAATTTTCCTGGCGGACGGGGCCTCTTCTTTGGCCGCCTCCAGCTCCCTTTGCTTTAAGGTGACTTTTTCCTGCTCGGCGGAGTATTTCGACTTGTAGTCGTTCACCTGTTGCTCCAGGCTTTGGGTCTGAGTAGTTAATTGGGCGAGTTCGCTACTTTTCAAGATCAGGTCATTTTGGAGGTCTTTTTTCTCCTGAATAGCCTGGTCTCTGTCTTTGACAGCCTGTTGCAATTCCACTCTGGTCATGCTCTCGACATCGCGCTCGGCAATAAACTCTTCCCGCTCCTCTTCCGGGATCCCCAGAAGGATGAGTGCCTGAGTGTAGGTCAGATTCGTCACCGGTGACGAATCTGACAAGCTGTCATTGTCGGGGGAAGCAAGCAGTTTCGTCCCGTACTCTTCACAGACCTGCATTAACCTATCGGCCGTTCGCTGAGAGTAACTCACCGATTCCTTCAACCACTTGCCCCATTCTCCATAGGGAAGCAGATCCTTAGCCTCCTTCAGGCGACGGCCAATCTCAATGGCACCGGCAAGGAGGATCTTCCCGGTCTGGTGTCTGATCGTGTTTATTTCAGCCGCGATCACAAGCGGCGTGCGATCTGTGATCAAATCCTTCATAAGACTATCTGCCCTTTCTGTTACTTTATTCACAGAATATGGGGCGAGGCGTATGCGTGTGACAAACTTCATTCAAATAGCTTGTTAAAGAATCTGAATAGGAAGCGGGAACCTTACTTTTTATAGCTTGGCCGCAGACTGTAACCTCCGGACGGACAAGATCATAAAATAAACGGACGGGCTGATTTCAAAGCGGCCGGTCAATAGGTCGGAAAGGATGTAAGGACGATGGCAGTAAGTACAACGTCTTTAAATTCAACGCTGATTGTTAAAATACCAGACCGGGACCACGCCCAGCGGCAGCCCGGAACTCAAACAGAAAAGCCTGAATTACCTGAAGGCTGACGCCTCCGAACAGGATGTTTATGACGTGGCGGCAGCTTTACTCAGTCTGGGACAACATCCAATAACGAACGTGCTCCTGAGGAAAAATTTTGAGCTACTCGATGAGTAACCATCAGGAAAATTTGCGAATTGCGAAAAAAGAGGTGGTACTATGGCTGTAACGACTAATAAGGTGATAAGGTTAACGTTTACAACCGCCGGCGGCAAAACGTTTGCCGTAACCATCCCCGATCCGAGGGAAAACCTGGATAAGGCTGAGGCCGAAGCCGTTATGGACACGATCATTCAGAAGAATGTATTTGTCCCATCCGACGCGGTCAATCGCCACGCGGAAACTCTCGCTTGGATTCGCATACTGATCGAAGAACGCAAGCACCGCGTCCGCTGCCCGAAGAATTTCCGGAGCCTTGCTTCAGCGTAAAGGAAGGCAAAATGAACTACAGATTCTCTTTGCGGTTAGCATAAAATCATCTGAAGGATGTGGATCGCCGCGCAGTAAATATGGTTTGCCTATTGATTCATATTTTTTCACACCATAGTCATGAAAGGGAAGCAGATCAACCTGGGATATGCCGGGTGTTTCGCTAAGAAAACGCGCAATCGCCGCGATTTCATCTTGTGTATCGTTGATACCGGCGATTATTGGGATTCTGACCCAAATCTCAGTTCCGAGAGACGAGAGCCGGCGGAGATTTTCTAAAATTACAGCATTATCTGCGCCGGTGTATTTTTTATGAATTTCGGGTGAGAAGGCCTTGACATCGAACAAAAATAGATCTGCAAAACAGGCAGTATACTCAAGGCTTGAGAAGGGAACGCATCCGGCTGTATCAATCACAACATGAAAATTTTCTTGCTTCAGCTTTGGCAGGAAATTGTGCAGGAAATCAAGCTGCAATAGAGGCTCGCCGCCGGAAATTGTCACGCCGCCGCCGGATTCTTGATAATATGGCCGATCCTTTTTCATTGTTTCCAATAACTCGGACGACGTCTTCCGTTCACCAACGATAGATAGTGCATCATATGGGCAGATTTTAACACAGCAGCCGCAAAGGACACATTTCATTTGATCAATATTTCCGTAGCTTCGAATTGCGCCGTTTGGGCAGGAAGTGGAGCATAAATCACATTTTTGGCATACCGTGTCATCAAATTGGGTCTGCGGATGCATGTTGATGCACTCGGGATTGTGGCACCAGCAACAGTGGAGATTGCACCCTTTCAGGAAGACGGTAGTACGTATGCCCGGCCCATCGTTCACTGAAAAGCGTTGGATGTTTGTCACGAGTGCGCTGACCTCATGCCAATCAGGATCAAAAATTCCCATGCTCTGTCCTCGCGATGATTTCGTCCTGTGTTGCGGGCAGCAGTGAACAAAAATATGCTGAAAATCCCGATACGCGCACGACTAAATTTTTGTACTTCCCGGGCTCACGTTTGGCGGCAAGCAGAGTTTCGCTGTTGACTACATTAATTTGAATCTCGATTCCGCCGCGGGCAAAGTAGGAATTGATCAAATGGCGCATCGCCTTAGCGTTCGAAGGATTTTGCAAAAACTGCGGCGAAAATTTTAGATCGAGCACCATGCCGTTGCCGGCGCATGAAATCTCGGCCTTGACGGCGGAATTTATTAATGCCGTAGGGCCGGAGATGTCCTTGCCCTGCACGGAAGCAAGGCCATTTGAAAGAGCGGTGCCCGCTAGCCTTCCATCGGGCAGAGCACCGGTAAGGTACCCCATCTTGGCGTGATCCTGCACGGTGTATAAGCCGATACCGTAGGTACCTCCGCGGCTGTTAATCCTGCCATCGGCCTCATCAATAAATATATCCACCATGTCGCGGACAAATCTATCGACAGCATCATCATCGTTGCCGTATTTGGGACAGGCGCTGATCAAGCGGAGAAGATGCTCATAGCCCTTATAATCTTGATCAAGGGCAACGACAAACTCAGACAATGTAATTATTTTTTCATCAAACACAAGTTTTTTGATCACGGCCAGCGAGTCAGCCGTTGAAGCGAATCCCCCACCGTTTAAGACAGAATTATTGTAGATAGGGCCACCATCGGCAACGTCGCGTCCCTTTTGAACGCATCCATTCATTGTGAAAGACAAAAAGGGAGCCGGATACAGCCTGCCCCAAAAGCTCTCGATGAGATCGGCGCTTTCCAGACCGAGGTTGATATACGCGCGCAGTTCTTGCTTGAACCAGGCATAGAATTCGTCAAAACTTTCTATGGAATCAAGGTTGCGATTGTTGTGGAGAGGGAAAACCTCTCCCGTAAGTCGTTGGATGCCGCGGTTGAGCATGAATTCAAGCAGCAGTGGGATATTGATTCTCATGGATTCAGTATTGGAAAAGTCATTTCCGCATCCAGTAAGCTCCACACAGCCCATAACGGCGAAGTTTACGGCATCTTCGTGAGACAATCCCTGACGTTCTTTGACGACGATGCAAGCCGTATCGTTAAAAAAGGAAGGAAAGCCGGTGCCGCTTCGCAGCACGTTAAGCGATTCTTCCCAAAGCTCTTCGGGCATATCCGGAGCATAGCGCAGGGCAAGCAGCGGCTGATCACAGCGCAGGCGCTCAGTTGCCCGCAGGCACATATGGGTAATGGGGTTGCTGATAAATTCGCCGGAAACCGTCGTACCTCCAATCGTAACATTTTGGTAGCACATCTCGTTGGCAGCAAATTTAAGCCACAAAGCATCGATGATTTCCTGCGCCTCATCCTCGGTAATGTGTCCGGCGGCAAGATCGGCTTGATAGAAAGGGTTGAGGTATAAATCCAACCGCCCGACGGAGATGACACAGTTTACGGGCATATCAGTGATAAGAACTTCATGCACCAGCCAGACAAGCTGAACCGCCTCAAAAAAGCCGTTGGGTGGATTTTTCGAGATATTTTTACAGGCGGAGGATATTTTTAACAGTTGTTTTTTTTCAGAAGAATCCTCAATGCTTCGGGAAGAATTTTCTGCTTCTTCCGAATATCTCAGGATATAATTTGAAAAAGCCTCAGCACAGCGCAGCATGGCGGAGATATAGCTCTTTTCGCTATCCGTATGCTCTTTGCCGAGTTCGGTTTTCGCTTCATCCTGCAGCGCCTTCAGGCCTGAGGTCAAAATGCGTTGCTGGCCGGGGATAATATGTCCACCACTGTTATGCTTAAATAGCCAGGAATGTACTCCTTTCTGGAAAAAACGAAGTTTTTTTACTTCGGGATGATTTTCATCGCCGCCGAGATAATCCTTGATCCGCTCGACCTCATCGTCGATGCAGAAAGGGTCATAGGGAGGGACTTCTGCCGCATTGTAGATGTCCGGGGTTTTATGTGGATCGGTGAGATCCCAGGAATACTTGTAAGCGTATCCCGCAAGCACATCGCCAGGCAAAACAGATATTTTTTTCACAGAGAGAAACTCCTCGAAGGCTAAGGCGATTTTTGAAGGGAGATCAAGGGTTGGGTGCTGGGAAAACACCTTGCTGTATACTTGAGCGCGGTGCGGAATGGCCTCGCTGTCGTAAAGCTCATCCCTCATTGCATATAGCCTTTGAATCCGGTCAGACAGCCCGAGATTGTTTGCACTGCTCATAAATATCGCCAGCTTTCGTTTGATTTTTACACAAGAAATAGGATCTATCAAAATGGTGTATCTTCGCCGATATAGCACGCAATCCCCTTTTGCGCGAATATTTCTTTCATTCCGGATATATCAGTAGCGAACGGTTTATCATCATATGGACTCTCCTTGCCGAGTTGACACCACTTGGATTCCCCCAAGCGATGAAATCGCAGAAGGTTTATTTCCTTCAAATCCAACTCAGTCATAAACCGGGCGGTGGCGGTCATGTTTTCGAAGGTATCGTTATAGCCTGCAACCATTGGAACTCGTATGATGAGTCGCCCTTGATACCCGCTCCTGGCAAGAGCTGTTATATTGCTGAGAATAGGGGTGTTATCGACACCGGTGCGGGAGTAATGGAGAGTTGGATCTACATGCTTTATATCGATAAAAGCGAAATCAATATCATCCATCACCGCCTGAAAAACGTCTGCGGATGCGAAAGCCGATGTTTCTATGGCGGTGTGGATGTTTTCTTGCTTTAGAATTGGAAAAAGGGAGAGCAAAAATCCGGATTGACTGAGCGGTTCGCCGCCACTGAAGGTAACGCCGCCGCCCTCTCCCCAAGAACCGCTGTCGATGCGGAGCCGCTCCATAAGCTCGTCTGCGGTGTAATATTTCCCGCACAGCCTTATCGCGTCCAGATGACATACTTCCGTACAATTAAAACTGGTACAATCTGTGCAAATCCCTCGGTCAATATGCAACGTCCCGTTTGCCGATCTAAGTGCACCGTGAGGGCAAGCCTTGACGCAACGGGAACACCCATCCTTTGCACGGCAGTTTTGCTCTGCAAACAATATTTTACGCTTTGACTCCATGGCCTCGGGATTGGCGCACCAATCACACTTTAAAGGGCATCCGGCAAAAAATATCGTGGTGCGGCAGCCTGGACCGTCATGGGTCGTAAAGCTTTCAATGCTGGATATTAACGCTTTATTTTGTATTTCTATCATGCTTTTTCAAAATATCGGCACAGAGAGGCATTAAAGTTCCCATCGATCCAATAGGGCTTATCATAGCCCGCACACTTGCCGAGACCCTCTCCGTCATCGGCATATAACTTACAATGAGCACATTTTGGCAGAGTCTCAAATTCGGGGCAAAGCGGGTCATCGATCAAAACGATTGCGTCACTCCATCGGCAAAGCCCTTTTGCCACATCCAAAGGAGCAAAATTTTTGCAATCAGAATGATTGGGGGCGGATTTAATCATGATCTATCAAACTCCTATACATTTGGATTGTGGATACGGGTCCTAAAGCCCACACTCATATTCAGTACGGGAAATTACCTCGTCTTGAATAGGCTTGCTTAATTCACACCAATAGTGAGTGAACCCTGAAACTCTCACCAGAAGGTCACGGTAATTTTCGGGGTGGCGCTGGGCATCCCGGAGATTGTTGCTGTCCACTATATTGTATTGGATGTGGTGACCGCCCAGTCGCATATAGGCACGGGTGAGCGCGAGAAGCTTTTTTGTTCCGGCATCTCCCGATATCGCGGTTGGGTGGAGCTTGAGGTTGAGCATAGAGCTCTGGGTATGGGAATGATCCCACACAGTGGCCGACCTAAAGATGGCGTATGGACCGTTTTTATCGGTACCCGGATAAGCTGACATGGAAGCGTCGGTATAAGTGGTGCCCGAAAGTCGTCCATCGGGAGTCGCTAAAGTCACACCGCCCTGAGCGTTATGATGGCCTGTTACAAACTGCCCCACTTGGAGTTTCTCGCCGTAGAGCGTTTCCTTGGCTGTCACGATTTGTGGGAACCAATTCTCGTAATCGGCAAGGATATCATCAGCATATGGGTCGGCATTACCGAATTTGGGAGCGCGGAGACAGTCGGCATAAATATCGTCATATTGATCCGAGTCATCCTTCTTGCGCCGGTCCAGTACTGAAAAGCTGCCCGATTCCTCGGCGGTATAATAACCGAAATTGTGAAGCAGGGCATCGGTTAATTGCTCCAAACTGTATTTTCCTTCATCAAAAACTAATTTTTTTATTTCTGCCAAGGAATTTACAAAAGTAATTGTGCCGCTGGTTATGGCCAAAAAAGTCGTGTTATAACGGTATCCTTTTTGGCCGTTGTGATGGCCGGTTTCTATGCAGTCAGGCTTCATAAAGGAATTGATAACCGACATGCTGTTCTTGCGTGTTACGTCAAAATAAAGATTATTGAAGCGCGTGAGAACATCAAGGGCTTTGTCGATATAGGCCTTGAGCTGATCAAGAAGTTCCTCGTAGGCATGAAAAACCCGGTTGTGAGGTGGAAATATCTGCTTTTTAAGGTTGTGGTCATAACCGTTGAAGAGGGTCAGCTCCAGCATTTTAGGCAAAGCAAACGGACGGATGCCCCCCATGGTAGTAAGCCCCGCTCCTCCTGGAATTTCATATTTTCTGCCGTTTAAATCGATGGTGTTATAGATCCCCGGAGCAATTGCCAGACAGCCTCCCACAGCGGCGGCGGCGGATTCTTCTTCCGTCATGCCCTCATGGCCAAAGTGCTTGACCAGCATCTTCATAGAGGTTTGATTGTTGACCCAGGCGGGATATCCCGTGCCTGTTTTGTTGCATTTGGCGCACTGCAGCAGGAAATCCTCGGGCAACTTCTCATCGTAAAGGCAGGTGATGGTGGGCTGCGGAGTAGAACAGCGGATTCCAGCCTCCACGAAGAGATATTCAAGGCGGTTGACAGCCGGGGAACCGTCCCTTTTAAGACCTCCTACCGTGAGATTGTTATAGGTGTTTCCGGCATTTCCGCCCACGGTATTGGGGGAGGCGAAGATATCCATTGTGGTTAATTTGATTCGCTGCATTTCCAGAAGCTCAATAACCTCTTCTTCATTAATGCGCTCCGCATCTATATCCTGTTCGAACCAAGGGTACAAAACCTGACCTAAGCGGCCGGGGGAAACGCCGCAGATCGGATCTTCATTGGACGCGGCAATATGAAGAGCATGAAAAAGCTGAAGAGCTTCTCTAAACGTGGAAGGCTTATCAGAGGCGATCTTCCGAAGCGTTTTTCCCAATTCGGAATAAATATCGGCGTAGCTTTCACCTGAATCCTCGACGACATGGCGACGCCGTATATCATCAGGTAAAGCTCTCTCCTTGGCAGCCAGATTTTCGGCAAGGGCGGCATGATTTAAAATCCAAGCTTGAATCCCCCGAATGGCAATGATGACGGCTTGATAATAATAAAATCTGTCCATGCCAAGAACACCGTCTCCATCAGCTCTTCCGGCAACGGTATCCCGTTTTTGTTCCAGCAGCTTGACAAGCCCCTCCAAACCATATTGAAAAGGATAATAGAGGTTCATGGTTTCACGGCCTTGAACGATGGTAAAGCCGGCGTCATCATAGCTGACCTTTGATTCCTGGAGCAAATCCTTGAGCGCCTTATCGGGCACAAGCTCCTCCATTTGCCTTGATACCGCTTCGGCCGAACGGCCATCCCAGCTTTGGGCAAGCCGCTGATAGGCCGGAAAATCTTCTTTCCTAAGCCCAAATTTTCCCGCCACCGACATAACCTCTCCGAAATCGGATGTGACATTTCCGCCGCCTGTGGCGATCACCCGTTTTCCTCCCGAGAAATTTTCATTCGATCTTTTCAAAAGGAAACTGTTTTGAATCCAGGGCATAGCGAAAGAACCCCGGTAATTCTTTGATTTCTGCAGGGCAAGCTTCTCACCCGGCCATATTGAGGGAGTGAGATGTTCAAAGGCGCTTTTGAGCGCTTCAGCACGCCTTATCACGGGAACGGAACCGTCTAATTCATCCCATCGGCGGGTATACCAATAAGTGAATTCATTATCCGCCGAGGAAAGAGATTGATAAAATAAACTTAAAAGCTTTTTGATATTCTCGCCCGTGCCTTCTTTCTCCTCACGAGGTGTATAATCGAATTCGGGCGTGTATGCTTTGGATTTGATCTGCTTTGCAACCGTCGCCGGCATTGTGATTGCCTCCTTATGATTAAAATTTTACCGCACCCGTAAAAGTAATATGCGGGGAAAGCACTTGAATGCCGGCGTCCATGGCATCAGCACAGAGCATCAGTTCGGGAATAAAATATACCTCTTCCTCGAACAAATCGCCCGCCCTTCTCATGCCGTCGGACAGGCCTTTGTCTATGGCCTCGAAGGGATCATATCCCTCATTAATCACTTGATTTGCGGTATGGCGGGAGGTGTCCTCATCCATATCCACAACCGCGCCGGACAGCTTTTCAAATAATTCTTCCTTTAAAATCGCCATTACAATACCTTCCTACAGCTAATTTTTCATGCTGTATTTTCATCTTTTTAACGGCCGGCCAAATGGCTGTATTTGCGCACCGCATCAACCATGGCCTTGAGATTTTCTACAGGGATATTGGGAGCAAGACCACAACCGGGCTGAATAATCACTCCGCTTTTATGCTTCAGTCTCTCTATAATGGCTTTGATATCACGGTCAACTGTTTCGGGCGTACCTAAAAATAAGGTATTTACGGGATCCACCCCTCCCGATACAGGAAAACGACGGTAAAAAATCTTTTGAGCCACCGTAATATCAACTAACTCTGAAAACCAAAAGGAATCAGCCCCGGTATCCTTCATCTGGTCAATGACCGGATACTCGCCGCCGCAGGGATGAAACTGAGCAATCAGCCCCGCGTCATGAATACCGCGCAGAAGACGTCCCTGATGAGGTATCACGATATTGGTAAACATTTTGGGTGAAAGCACCGAGGGACTGCACATGCCGTCTGCCAGCTCAAAAATATCCCCTCCGGCTCTCTTGACTGCCTGGGCCATTAAAATAATGGCGTCAGTTACCTTGTTGCCTATTACATCAAAAAATTCTCTGTCGGTAACGATGACATTCATCATTTTCTCGACACCCAACAAACGCGATATGGTGTTGAAAACCCCATGGCTTGTGACGTGATACACCACCTCGTCTCCCGCTTCCTTCCGCATAAGGCGGATTTGCTCCAACACCACCTTTAAGTGCGGCTCTGTTTCAGGATCGGGAATTTTGATGGCTTCGGCTTGCTCTTTGGTGAATATCGTAGCCTCTCCGAACTGATGATGGTCATCGTGGGGGAAATACAGCTTGCAGCCCAGACTCTTCTGAACAGCATATGCGGTACGAATATTAAAGCTGTCTGCCCGCACTACCTCCCATACCGCCAGCTCGGCTTTGGCCAACGCCTCAGGATCGTTTAAAATATCCTCGTCAAAATCCCGGCCGATCAGGCGAGGTCCACTGGCTGCATCATTGGCAAAGACAGGGATATAATCCACTGGTTTGAATTTATAGGCGTTAAAAACACGCTCACGGGAAGTCATAATATCACTCCTTCCGACATCTCATAAATCGTTTCAGTTACTTTTATATGGGGGCATTGCCGTCCGATAACCACTCGCCTCCCTCTTTCAAGAGCGGGGACACCTTGATACGTATAAAAGAGACCGCCTACTTCCTTTGCGTTTTTTGCCTCATCGGAGCAGAACCGGCTCAAAGCCTCGCGGGTTAATTCAGGATTCATGGATTATCTCCTAAAAATTCAGTGATTTTACGAACAGCTTCTCGAAATCCGTTGTGTTGGCAAGCTCAACTTTTTCCACCGATTCCACAATGACTTTCATCTGTTCTCTGAAGGTCTTATTAGGGACATTCAACTGTTCCAACACCTTTTCTTTCTACAAGGCACGACGCCAATACTCCGGAGGTAATATCAGCTCCCACAAAAGCCGATATGATCGGCGGCAGGTATATGATTCCAAAAGGGGAGATGCCCAGCCTTTTCGCAGGCAGATAACTGTTTCTTGAAATATTGGTGTCATAAGGATAACTGCCCAAGGGTGTGGGGTCAATTACTGCCGCAAGATGAAGCATTGTTGTATTTCCGCTGTAAACGACGTCGTATATATGTGCGGGATTGATATCCGCTCTTTTGGCGAGTTTATCTCGTAGTTCAGCGAATGCCTCATGTGAATTGGGCTTTCAGTCTATCGAGTTCACCTAGTCAAATGCACCAATAGGACAGGATGAGATGCACTTTTTCAGACAACCTCCGTATACTTGCTCACATTTTAGATGATCAAACTTCGCCATTTTATTTGTGCGTCCGCCTCCTTCAAATGCAAAAATCTCGCCGAAAGCCGCTCCCGGGCAACTCTTTAGGCACTTTGCGCATTTTTCACCCAGACACACTTTTTCGTTCAAAACAGGATCCGCCACAAGCGGCGCTCTTGTTATAATAGATGTAAACCGATTTCGGGGCCCCCACTGCAGTGTAAGCAATAGATTGTTCAGCCCAAATTCACCAAGGCCAGCCGCAACTGCCGCATGCCGATGGGAGAATGGGCCAAACCCATTCACATTCGCAGGATATTCCGGTTTGGCGGAAAACGTATCCGATCGCCACGAAAACGTCATGCCATATGTTGTTGGAATCGCAACGGTTTTATAACCCTTACTCTCCAAGAAGGCTCCTGCATAAATACTGAGAATTTGAATCTCCATATTAAGCGATTCGTGCCCACTTCGCAGATTAATTTGGTTTTGGAGTGCAAGCCTGGGATTGTAAACTCGCTTCACACCATCAATTCCTTCGTAAAAATCCTCTTCCTTCACAATTTCGGAGTTCTCCAGATAATGTTCATGATCCGCCACACCGTCGATAATGGGGAGACCAATGACGATGACGGCATTTGCATCTTGAATGTAGGCCCTCGGACCATGTCCCTCAGGGGCGCCATCAAACCGATCAATCGATGCCACGCCGACAATACCTATCCCGAAGCTGCGGTCTTTGATAATGCGTTTCAGTTCATCGGTTAAATCCTGCCTTTCTTTGAGAGGCAGGTCTGTGCTGCCCGAGATTCTTGTGCCCATGTCCTGTTCCTCCTTCGCAAATCAATATCTCCCAAATTTTTCATGTACCCTGCAAATAGCCCGAATATTCTCCGGTGGAGTGTCCCGGGGAACGGAACAATTGGCACTCAGTATAAATCTTCCGCCTGCCTTGCCGTCCTTTATGCATTGCAGGGCTGCTTCCGCCGCTGTTTCCGGCGTTCCCTGATGCAGCACATCCACTGTGTGCAGATTGCCGAAAGCCACCGCTTTGTCACTGAATCTTTGCTTGAATTCGGATATTGCTATCTCGTCAAAATGGATGATGTCCGCATTCTCCTCACAAACCAAATCCAACCGATCAGACCAGCGGCCGCAAGTGTGATACATGGTTTTTTTCGCGCCATATTCCTTTAGGGAACCCAAAAACCGCTTTGAATAAGGGTGGACAAACTCGCGGTAATGCTTTAAGGATATACATTCGGTATTGGCGACGGGGTTGGAGGTGTGGATAATATCCGCACCTCTGTCGATCAAGGCTTTTCCGTAAGCAATCAGGTTGTCAGTAAGAAAGGAAAGCAGTTCCTTGGCCTCATTCGGATGCCTAATCAAATCGCGATAGAAGTTGGTTTCACCCCTTAGCATACAAGCTGAACGGAAAGGCTGGGACACCCAGGCAAAGAGCGGTACGTTCGGACCAACTGCCGCTTTTAGCTTTTGAACAAGCGAAAGCATATACGGCATCCGCCCGTCGGTATTTGGATTGACGGGCTTTAATTTATCCAATTCAGCAATGGATTTTAAAAAAGGGTTGTAATCCACGTATGGGGAATCATCCTCTGGAAATATGAGCTTGGCTCCCAGCGCCTCATCTACCACAGGAACAGCGTTGATATCCCACACCCCGTCTTGATTGAAATCCTGCATAACCTTGATTTGAGCCCTGATAAAAGAATCGGGGTCGGTGAAAGCGTTGGAAAGGGAGAATCCGGCATATTTCATGCCGAATTCCCTCGTGCTCAAAAGGAATGGGATGCGGTCGGGCAGCTCATGGTTGCAGACCGCCAGTATACGCTCCATAGAATTCATCATCAATTTCTCCCGTTATTTTTATCGTAGGGATTGTATTCATTAGTATAGATGTCCGAAGGCTTCACCGCATCCTTCTTGACAATATTGTTATCGACCATGAAATTAATCCAGTAAGTTACCATGCTTTCAGGCCACAGACCATAATTCACCAATTTGACAGGCTTCCAATATTTGGCCAATTCCGTGTTTTGACCGTGCTTCGCCAAGATCTTCTTGACTACTTCCCGCGCTTCATCGGGGTTGGCCTCTGTCCATTGATCGGTCTTCACCAGGGCGGCCACCAACTTCTTGGTTGTTTCGGGATATTTAGCCATAAGATCACTGTTCATAAAATATCCCCAACCCGAACCCGCAAGTTCCGGACCCAAGACAGTATAGAGATCGGAGAGTTTTTTTGCGGTGCCGCTTTCAATCATCTGATCGGCTATTGGAGAACCGTCCACGACCAAATCAGCCTGTTTGCTTTGAAGCACCTGCTCATGCTGGGCGATCGGAACAACGATGATGTTTACGTCGTCTACTGTCAGGCCGCCTTTCGCCAGATACTGACGGGTGATGAATTCAAACATGGCGCCCTTAGCGCCCAAGGCAATGGTTTTGCCTTTCAAGTCCTGCGGGGTTTTAATCGTATCATCATCTGCACGAATCAATAATTGATAACCCGGGTTCTGGTCGCTGCCGATTGCGGGGCCGCCATAGATAACCTTGATGGGAGTGCCTGCAGCAGCCGCATTGATAAAGGCGGGAATTGCAGCATTGCAAATATCGGCCTGACCGCCCGCGACCGCCTGAATCGCCGCCGCGCCGCCGCCAGCAAGTCCGGCTTCCTCTACCTTCAAGCCTTCATCCTCAAAAAAGCCTTTTTCCAGCGCGATGTCATAATTTACAATGTCGCCGTAGTTATTGACAATGTAACGGAGCGTATTGCCTTCTTCTATTTTGCCCTTGCCTGTGGCCACAATGATTCCTGCCACGATCGCGACGACGATGACTACCGCGATAGCAGCGATAACGATTTTGGTGCTTTTTCTTAATGTTGCCATAATAAAATACCTCATTTCTAAATAATAGTTAACCTTTGGAAATGTGCCATATATTTGTTGTCATGGACAAGGCTTTCTTCCCACGCAAAATATTCCTTTGCCTCTTTCTTGCCGTATTCGGAGAGAGAAATATGCCAATCGTTCAGATCAAACCCTGCCGAGCCTTCATCGAGAGGATATCCTTTTGCCGCCCATGCTACGCACCCACCCTCAATTACCTTGACGTTCCTGTAGCCCAATTCAGACAAGGCAACGGCGGCGAATACCGCTTCAACGGAGTCGGCGGCGGTAAGCAGAATGTAAGTGGATTTCTCGGGCACTGCCGTGCTTATTCTCTCCTCCAACCGCCCTCTGGGAATCCATCTGCTCTCCTGAATATGTCCTCCGGCAAAATCCCGCCCATAGCTTACGTCAATGAGAATGGGAGGATTTTTACCTGAAAGCGACTCCCGTGCCGCTTCGACGCCGAGCAATTCAACTGAGCTTCGACATCGCTCATAATCCAGATACAGTCTTGGGGGACTTCCCCGTTCCAATACGTATCCACGCTCCTTCCAACCGTTCAGCCCGTCTTTCAGCACAAAGACATGCGGGAACCCCATTTTGATGTACCAATAAGCGGTGATGCTGGAGCGAGTTTCCCCGTCGCTCACCAAAACGATATCTGCACCGCGGACCGGTACGGCATCTTCGGCGTTTTGTATGGCCTGCCCGCCCGGATAGGACAGGGAATCCGCGATATGCCCTGCTTCATATTCATGTTTTGTGCGAGTATCAATGATATAAAGCGGATTTTTATCTAAATTTTCCTGCCGGAATTTTAGACCTTCGGGTGAGATAAAAGGAATATGATTGTCATGAGCGAGTTTTTGTGCCGCCAATCTTGCTTTATTCCGGCTGCGAGAAGAAGGAACGGATGCGGCGGGCATTTCCTTTTGAAGCTCATAACCCGCAAGGATCCAGCCAAGGGTGCCATTGGTAAGATCGCGAACCTCTCCCAAGCCCAATTTCTTGACGGTTGCGGAAGCGATAAAGCCCCGGGTTCTGCCGGCGCAGGTCAACACCACCTTCTTACCGCGTTCAATATAATCAGATATCGCGGCAAAAAGCTCCACGCCCGGAATATTGACCGCTCCGGGTATGCTGCCTGTCTGGTTTACCTCTTCGGCTGGGCGCACCTCAATCACGGTATATTTGCTCAAATGTGCATGAAGTTCTTCGGGTGATATCGGCATCACATCCTCCCAGATTTCGCCTACAATCTCCCCAAAGGCTTTGCTGGGCACATGCAAGCCCTTAACTTCTGGAAATCCTGCAGATTTCCAACCATCAAGCCCACCTGCAAGGATATATACATTTGTATAGCCGCCCTTCTCCAAAGTATTGGCGGCACAGAGCGCCCGATTGCCTTGGCCGCTATATATAACTGTTTTGATATCCTTATTCGGCACCGATTTAAGAATCTTCCTCTCAAGGGAACGGCGAGATATGATGGCTGCCCCGAAAATATGGCCTCTTTCATATTCACAGCCCTCTCTTACATCAATAAGCGCAAAAAGCTCATCGCTTTCCAGAAGATTTTTCAATTCGACAGGAGATATTGATTTTGCCATGATCATCTTCCTTTACTCTTCATTTATGGTGGGCTTCCAAAAGGTCAGCTTTTTCTCTATAATTTCTAAGATAAAGTTGAGAATGATCCCAATTAAGGCGATGGATAAAATGGATACATACATTTTTGAGATCTGGAAATTATATTGGGAATTAATCACTTGGAATCCAAGGCCAGCCTTTGCTCCGATCATTTCCGCCGCAACAAGAGCCTTAATTGCTGATCCGGCACCCAACCTCAACCCTGTCATCAAGGCGGGTACGGCCCCGGGCAGCACCACTGAGGCAAGAATCCTTTCGGTATCCGCCCCCATGGAACGGGCGGCCTTAATCAATAGCAAATCGGTGTGCTGAACCCCACTTATGGTATTCAGCAAGATGTCCCAAACCGATACCCAGAATACAATGGTCACCTTTGATGTCTCTTCGATACCGAAAAACAGGATGAACACAGGGAAGAGAGCCAACGCGGGTATTTGGCGGCAAATATGCACCAGCGGGGAGAAGACATCGGAAAAGCTCTTAAAATATCCGATCAAAAGGCCTAATGGTACTCCGATCAGAAGGGCGAAGCCGAAGCCCAACAAGGCTCGTTGAAGGCTGATCAGTATGTCGGGAATCAACTCGTGTTTGCCCAAAAATATCAACTGGAACCAAGTTATTAGCACATCAGAGAAAGGGGGAAGCAAAGAGGGTCTGATTATTTTCAGACTAGGCAAAATCTCCCACAACGCAAGTATTAAAAAGATCAGCGCACTTTTTTTGATGAATTTCATGATCCATTCCATTATATCCCATCTCCATTATGTATTATCTGTGAGGGCGGAGTTTTGCCGTGAAGGGAATCCGCTATCCTGCGGGTAAGTTCGACATAATCTGGTGTGAGGCGCACTCCATCACGGGGACGGCGGAGTTCTATGGGAAAGATGTCCCGCAAGGTTCCTGGATTTGCGGAAAGAACAACCACCCTGTCGGAAAGGTATATGGCCTCGTCTATGCTATGGGTAACAAATATGATGGTCTTTTGAGTCGCCGCCCAAATCCTCAAGAGCTCATCCTGCAATATTTCGCGGGTTTGCGCGTCGAGAGCACCGAAAGGTTCATCCATCAGCAGCACTTCGGGGTCATACGCGAGGGCGCGGGCAATCGCCACCCGCTGTTTCATCCCCCCCGAAAGCTCATATGGATACCTTTCGGCAAATTCCGAAAGCCCCACTAATTCTAAAAATTTTTGGCTGATTTCCCGGCGTTCCTGCTTGGGTATGCCCTTGACCTCAAGCCCATATTCAACATTTTTACGCACTGACCGCCAAGGGAAAAGGGCATAACCCTGCATCACGATACCTCGATCAAGCGCGGGCCCCTCAACTTTTTTTCCGTCTATATAAATGCCACCCGAGGTAGGCTCAGCGAGTCCTGACAGCAAATCAAGAAATGTAGATTTTCCGCAACCCGACGGGCCTACAATGCTCAGAAATTCCGATTCCCGAACATCAAGGCTAAAATCTTTAAGCGCGACAAACTGCCTCATGTTATTGCCCTTTTCCCGTTTGCAGGTAAAACACTTGTTAAGACCCCTAACCGAAATTTTCACACTTTTATCGGCTATTTGTCCAATGCTCATTAAATCTTCTCTCCTTCTCGAGGGCGAAAAATCGTCCGCCGTTTTTTTCACTTTCCCGCTTGCGTAGAAAGCTTTTACTCAAATTTTGAACGGATATCTTAACCTTACTTTCCGTAGACACAAATACGCCCCCTTTTTTAA
>DATMYU010000550.1:0-4272 GCA_035560775.1 Desulfosporosinus sp. | reverse complement strand
CGATGAATTCATATGGTGGAGAATTAGTCGATAGCTCTCCGTTATTCATCATGTTATGACGTATTTGTAGAATTATACGATAAGCTAAGTTGATAAGAGAAGGGTTAATGTGCAGGGACATTTTCTTTACTCAAAACTCACAACTTCTTAAAAACTAGTTCACAGTTTAAACATAATTGAAGGGTACGCTAGCAGTGTACCGGTCAGGATATTTGCCAACTGTGATTGGTAACGATTATTAAGGGGGAATTGTATGAAAAAGAAACTTGCTGCAGGTGTACTAAGTGTTGTGTTATTGGTGGGGGGAGCAACGGCAGCTTTTGGTGCTACAGATCCAGACAAGCTTGCTGAAATCAAGACCTTGACCCAGCAGATGTTTGGACTTCAGAAGCAAATTGTGGACAAAGAAGTGGAGGCCGAGCTTAGAACTTCAGATCAGGCGGACATAATGAAGAAGGCTATTGACCAGCGCCAACAATCCATCGATAAAGCCTTAGCAGAGGGTAAGGTTTTCAGTCCGGGTATGGGCAATAAGAGTGTGCATAAAAACAAAGAATTCAATAACGGTCAACCAATGACTGCAGAGCAGATTGCAGCTTGGAGTGAAGCAGCGCAAACTCGCTTAACTGCTCAAGTAGAGGCTATGAAGAGCAACTCAAAGTTGACTGCAGAACAGATCAAAACCTGGAGTGATGCAGCACAAGCACAGTTGAAAGTTCAGGCAGAGGCTTTAGCTGCTGGGACCTTTGTGCCAGGAGGTATGGGGACAGGTATGCGTGGTGCTAAGGGGTGCAACATTGCGCCCGCAACTTCTACTACCACCACGCCGACGGCAAATACACAGTGATTTAGATACTTTTGAGAAATATAGAAGGCTCAAGATGGGGAACCATCTTGAGCCTTCTATTTCTAATTCGTAATACATCAAGGGGACTTTAATTGACAAATAACATATTAAATTTACTTTCTTTGTCCATGACCCATTACTTTAGTCACTGCATCGGCTTGGTCTTGTGTAAGTATGCCGGCATCGACTAATGCTGCCAACGGGTCTTTCGGTGTGCCCTGTGAAGTTTCTAAATAAGCAGCTCTTTCATCTGTGGTCATGGCTTTTACTTTATCCATTTCTGTCTTTCGCGCGGCATCCTCGGTTACTTCATAAGCTAGAATTTGATCGACTTGTGCAGCGGTAATGGTATTGTTCGCGACCAGCGCATCTAATTGAGTCTTTTGTTCCGCCTGACGAGTGGCAAGTCGTTGTGCCTCAATTTTTGCCGTCATGGTATCGGCTTGTTCTTGAGTAATGATCCCACTCGTTATCATTTCACTGAACCTATCAAGTTTTGGTTGCGTGGTGGTTGTAGCTTTCTGGTCATGATAGGCTTGGCGTTCGGCCTCAGTCATTAGGGCTACCTTAGCTTGTTCAGCTTTTCTTTCGGTTGCTTGGGTTGACATGAAGGCTGTTATGTTATCGGCATTGGTTTGTGTCAGGGTTCCATCAGTAACAAAGGCTGCAAGCATCGTCTGCATTTGCTCCGAATCGTTTTCCATGGGTCCAGCGAGAGGACCGCCATGTTTTCCGGCACCCATCAGTTTAGTCACTGCATCGGCTTGGTCTTGTGTAAGTATGCCGGCATCGACTAATCCTGCCAAAGGGTCTTTCGGTGTGCTCTGCGAAGTTTCTAAATAAGCAGCTCTTTCATCTGTGGTCATGGCTTTGACTTTATCCATTTCTGCCTTTCTTGCGGCATCCTCGGTTACTTCATAAGCCAGAATTTGATCGACTTGTGCAACGGTAATGGTATTGTTCGCGACCAGCGTATCTAACTGAGTCTTTTGTTCTGCCTGGCGAGTAGCAAGTCGTTGTGCTTCAATTTTTGCCGTGATACTATCAGCTTGTTCTTGAGTAATGATCCCACTCGTTACCATTTCACTGAACCTATCGGGTTTTGGTTGCGTGCTGGTTGTAGCTTTCTGGTTATGATAGGCCTGGCGTTCGGTCTCAGTCATTAGGGCTACTTTAGCTTGTTCTGCTTTTCTTTCGGTCTCTTGGGTTACCATGAAGGCTGTTATGTTGTCAACATCAGTTTGTGTTAGGGTGCCATCAGTAACTAATGCTGCAAGTATCGTCTGCATTTGCTCCGAGTCAGTTGCCATTGCTTTCATGTCATCTTGAGGTCCCATCCGATGTGCTTGTGTTTGTTTCGTTAAAGTGCTTTGAGTAGTCGTCGTGCTGTCGAGGTTATTTGCAAAAACGACACCTCCGTATGTCATTATTAGACCTCCAGTAATTACTACGGATAAAAGTGATTTAACTTTACGGTTCATAACCATTCCCCTTTCGTGCATTTGTGTATTGTTTGAGTATGGCTTTATTATATCGGAAATATTTGACAGAAATATGGTGTATCTGTCACAGCTTTGAACACTTATTGTTACAGTTTTGTTACAGGATATTTCATTCTTATTTTTGGTGTATAATGGAAAGGAAAGTCTTCTATATGCAACTTCAGTTGAATGTAGTGATAACAAATGATTGGGGTGGTACGCATAGATAAGAAAACAGTCTTAGTCGTGGACGATGAAATGAAGATTCGTATATTATTGAAGGACTTTCTGGGAAGAGAAGGGTTTAATGTATTAGAAGCATCCGATGGCAAGAAGGCACTAGATACATTTCAAGAATCGACCAGCGACATTGATCTAATATTATTGGATGTCATGTTGCCAGAGTTGGATGGTTGGACAGTATGTAGGGAAATTAGAAAAGTGTCAGAAGTACCGATTATTATGCTGACGGCCCGAAGTGAAGATTTTGACGAAATACATGGATTTGAAATCGGTGCTGACGATTATGTTCAAAAGCCTGTCAAGCCGTCCGCCTTGATGGCTCGCATTAATGCCTTATTCCGCAGACTCTCAAAGCAATCAGAGGAAAAAAAGCAGTTATCTTGCGATGGGCTTGAAATCGATGATACTTCTCATATTGTTAAAATAGACCAGGAGGAGATTCAGTTAAGCCCCAAAGAGTACAGCCTTTTGTGCATGCTCGTTGAAAATAAAGGGAAAGTGATTTCACGCGAACAGCTGCTCAGTAAGGTTTGGGGATATGAGTATTTTGCTGGACTACGAACGGTAGATACACATATCAATCGATTAAGAGCCAAACTAGGACGAAAAAATAATGCAATAACAACGATTAGAAGCTTTGGCTATCGATTTGAGGAATGACTATGTTTAGATCAATTCGTTATAAATTATTTTTATACATGATCATTAATGTCGTACTTTTTGCTGTGCTTCTCTATGGTGCAAACATTTTATTCGCCCAGAAGTATTATACATATTATAAAAAGACGGTGCTCATTGAAAGCAGCCAGAAGATCAGTGACCTTCTCAAAGGGCTGGATCCGAGTAAAGAAGCCATTACGGACGATATTCAATTTCAGATTAATAGGGTGGAGCGAAGTATTGGCGGCACAGCATTTGTTGGAACCTTGGCGGGACAGCTTTATTACCCCGCTTCACGCAATAACGAACCATTAAGGCCTGATGCCAGAGGAAATCCGTTCTATATCTTAAATCAGGATAATGCACAAACGATTCAGATAGTTTCGCCAAGAGATCAGAGACCGGTTCCTGCAAAAAAAGACGTAACTTCCTGGGAACGATACACGGACAAATCCTTCTTCGTAACATTGGAAGATCCGGCACTTAAGATCGAATCCATACGATTTCAGACTGAATTAGATAATGGACTGGTTCTGCTGGTATGGGTACCGATCGCGCAAATTTCGGAAAGCGTGGCAGTATTCAACCGACTTACATCGATTATTACGCTCGTTATTATCATTATCACCGGAATCTGGGCATTTTTCATCTCTAGAAGTTTCACACGACCGATCACACAAATGAACTTTATTACAAAAAAAATGGCTGAGATGGACTTTTCACAAACGCTCAATGTCGCCGGAAAAGATGAGATTTCTCAGCTTTCGGGGAATATTAATGATTTATCAGACAAGTTAGATCGAGCTATCGGAGAATTGAATAGCAAAAATCAACAGTTGGAACTGGATATTGGGCATGAGCGCAAGCTGGATAAGTTAAGAAAAGTGTTTATATCCAGTGTCTCTCATGAACTGAAAACACCTATTTTTTTAATTCAAGGCTATGCAGAAGGACTGAAAACAAATGTCGTCATAGATGAAGAAAAAAGAAATTTTTATTGTGATGTCATTATTGAGGAAGCGGATAAGATGGACATTCTCG
>DATMYU010000549.1:0-4119 GCA_035560775.1 Desulfosporosinus sp. | reverse complement strand
GGCAAATAAGAAAGGGTGTTATGAAAATGAGCAATCAAACTATCGCGGAACTGGTTCACAACCTAGTCAAAGACCCTACGAGTATTTTGTCGCGAGAACATTTTCTACCTCCGACAGAACTAAAGACTAATGAAGTTACTATCATCCAGAGGGTATTTTCCGAGGTTGAGGTCTCTGGGAATGCCCTGACGCTTGGAACGTTACCACTAGGATTTTGGGGATAAAAGGGAATGGAGCATCAGCTTGATCAAGTTATTACGGCTGAAATTTATCAAATCCTGATAAAAGCCCAACTTAGTAACGAAATGATCAATATGATTAAATCCTCGTTAAATGCCGACAGCGAGACCGGTGAACTGTTTAAGTGGGTCCACTTAACGCTAATGAATTGTGAGTGTGTAAGTGGAGTGTCTGAATTGGCCTTGCCAGGTGCAATTGCCATGGAATTATCTGCCCTGGCAGCCGATATTTTTGATGATATTCAAGATCAGGATAATGATGAACTACCATGGCGTCAAATCCCCGTCGCTAATGCTCTGAACCTTGCTATTTGTTTAAGTCGGTTGGGCAGTGAGGCTATTTCGACGTTACCTGATGACGGAGATGGCAGACTCTATAGAGAAGTCAGCCAAATCTTGAACCATATGTGGATAACGGCCAGCGATGGTCAATTCCAAGAAGTTCTATTTGAAACTCATGAGCAAGTTACACTTGACCAATATTTTGAGTTGGTCAAGCGTAAGTCAGGTAGTTTAACGGCCTGTGCCTGTAAAATTGGCGCAACCTTAGGCGGCGCGTCCGAAGCGTTGGTGCTTCAATTAGAACAGTTTGGGACAAACCTGGGTATCATGAGCCAAATTAGGAACGATTTAAACGACTTTTTAAACTTCGAGAACAAAAAAGATTTTGTTAATAGTAAAAAAACCCTGCCTTATGTCTACCTTTTGAATATTTTGAAAGGGAATAAAGCCGAACAGTTCAAAGAATTAACTCAGATTAAGGCAAATGGGTTAAACACGTTTGGCAAGCAAGAGCAAGACTATTTAACACAACTGTCCATCGATGAAGGGGTTGTCCATTACTGCAGAGTGATGTATGAACTATTCCGGGAAAAGTCCATGGGTATCATTCAGGCAATTCCCGTTCCAGAAAAAAGCAAAGAGAAGATGATCAAACTTGTGGAAGAAAATGTTTAGGCGGCAAGCATATTATTATGCAAGTGCCGCCTTTCTCATACTGTTATTTGTATATTCTATAGCGATTAAGAATCAACCCTACGTGGGTCTTGAACTTGAGAACGTCAACGGACAATGGATTGTGGCTTACAGTGATCCTCAGGGCGAAGGGCACAAATCAGGAGTGAGAATCGGGGATTGGATAGTAGAAATCAATCATGATGATCCGAGTAAGTACCACTCTGTTCAAATATGGAATGAAGCGGAAGGAGCATCAACTTTCGAAGTTCGTAGACTTGGCCAGCCAAACGCTCAGATGATTAACCTATCGGATCTTCCGTTTTTGCAGAGCCCACTAAATGAAATCCCTTTTGCGATCCTGGGGTTTATTTTTTGGCTTTCGGGGTTTATAACATGGTTTAGACGCCCTTTTTTGGTTCAAGCCCGTGCTTTATTTTGGTTGAACTTATTTTTAGGCTTGGCTATCATCCTGGCTCCGGCTTCGAGCCGTAATTTGCTCTTGGCTAGGGAATTAGAATACATAATTTTTTCGACAGTACCCATCTTTCTAATAAATTTTGTCTCAATTTCTCCAACTGAAAAGTTAAACCAGATAAATCGGTTGGGCCGCTTAATATTAACCTTGATGTCTGTAATCATATTCATGGTAACCGTACTGCAATCGGCTGGTATCGTCCATTTTGTTTTTCCAATAAGAAAACTGGTGTTAGCAACGGTTAGCGTGGGGATTCTTTTCACACTCTGGAATTTAGTTGCCTTATTAAAGGTGCCGAAAGATAAACCAGAAAAAAACCAGGCTAATATTCTACTGATGGGCATGGCAATAGGGTTCTTACCCTTCGTTCTCTTGACGGCGATTCCCATTATTTTCGGCGTTCAACCGATAATCAATGCCCGTGTCAGTTCCCTGTTTGTTTCCTTGATCCCGGCTACTTGGTATTATGCCATAGTTCATAAATATTTACCGGATAGTCATAGGCTTTTAGGAACTATAAGTGCTTATTTCCTTGCTGGAGTGATTATTAGTTTTGTTGTTTCCTATTTACACTCTATTTTAAAGTTATCAAGCACGTTTAATCTCCAACTGTATCTTTCGACGCTAGCCCTATTCGTTGTGTTCATGGTTTGTTTTAGCTTGATTAGAGTTGCGATAAGTAAGCTATTAGACAAATATTTATTGCCAGAAGGAAAGCAAGCTTTCAAGAAACGAATTCTTAAATTAAATGAAAGTCTGTCTAAAATTAATGAAGAAAACCAGATGTTAGAAGAAGTGGTTAAAAGCCTGGCAATTGAGGGAGCTTTTATTGTCGTAGAAGACGGTAAAGGAGGATATCTAAAGAATGTTGTAGGGAGTTTCTTGGAAAAACCAAGTGAACAAATCGAACTAGAAGAATATTTTCAGAATGATCAACGGATTAACTTAGAAGCAAAAATACTCCCCGATGATTTACCAGCCGAGATCTATATTCCCGTTGTTTCTAATGAATTTACTTGTGGGACATTTTTAGGACACCGTTATTCCCACGTCAAATTTGAACAAGATGAACTACCATTAATTACGTTAATTTCGAGTCAATTGGCACAACGTTTAATGACGATGTTTGTTATCAAGGATCTGTCGAAAGAAATCAAGGACTTAACTCAAAGATCTCTCGACTCGCAACGAAGGAATCAAGGGCTTCAGGGAATAACAAGCTCATTGTTTAGAAGTCTTGAGAAAGAGAAAAAAATTATAGCACGCGAGATTCACGATGGCCCCTTACAACTGGGACTGGATTTGGAGCGCCGACTAAAAAGTCTTATCGAAGAAGGTTCAACCGATGACAAGATATTAATGGCCCTTTCTCATATGCAAGAGCTAGTTGAGGGCTTGAGCATTGAACTCCGTTTAATATGCAATGAATTGCGCCCCCCTTCGTTAAGTGACCTAGGATTGCTCCCCGCGATCGAATTAATGTGCGAAGACATAATGCTCAATGAACTGTCGCAAATTTCCCTAGAGACAGTAGGTATTAGTAGAGAAAAACGTTTTAATGAAGAAGCAGAAATAGCAGCGTATCGTTTTTTACAGGAAGGGATAGCAAATGCCGTGAAACATTCAGGATCGAGCAAGTTGACGATTCACATTGAGCTGGACGAATTAAGCATTGAACTAACTGTTAGAGATTCGGGTAAAGGTTTCGATATTAGCCAGATCGATAATTGGTCATTGATGGGTGTTCATTTTGGAATAGTCGGAATGAAAGAAAGAATGGAAAACTTGGGTGGTAATCTTCAAATCAACTCGACAATTGGTCGGGGCACAACGCTCAAAGCAACGATACCAATAACATAAAAAGATTAAAAAATGCAGAGGTAGTTACCCTAAAAAGTCAAAGTTTCATACAAGGGAGGGAGAGTGAAATGCCCATTAGTTCTGAGAAATTAGAAAGAGTAAAACTCTTAATAGTTGATGACCATACGCTTTTTGCGGAAGGAACTGTCTCCTTACTACGTGTTGAATCACGTATTTTGACAGTAGGGATTGCCAAGACCGGAATAGCATGTATGAACTTAATTAGCCAAACTGTACCTGACGTTGTTTTGTTAGATATCAATCTCCCCGATATCTGCGGAGTTGATATAATAGAGAAAATAAAAAGAGTTCAGCCCGACGTAAAGATTCTTATGCTGACAGGGCAAGATCCCAAAGGTTACGTTACTATATCAATAAATAAAGGAGCCAATGGTTTCCTGCTTAAAAACTGTTCAGTGAAGGAGATGATTCAGGGAATATTAAGAGTTTATGAGGGCGGTGTCTATTATTCGAAGGGTTTAGAGGCTTTTCTTCAACACGGAAATAACAGTGATAACATATATTTTCCAGTCGAGTCTAAAAAAACGTCAAGTGAACTACTAACCACTCGAGAAATAGAAATAATAG
>DATMYU010000548.1:0-2102 GCA_035560775.1 Desulfosporosinus sp. | reverse complement strand
ATATATAGATTGGAAGTTGTGATATGGGAAAGACGTTAGTATTGACCGAAAAACCCTCTGTTGGTCGTGAGGTTGCGAAGATCCTAAATTGTAATCAGAAGGGTAATGGATGTTTTGTGGGCTCTAGATATATTGTGGTTTGGGCCCTAGGGCACTTAGTGACGCTTGCAGACCCGGAATCGTATGATGAAAAATATAAATCATGGAAGATGGAAGACCTGCCAATGCTCCCGCCTAAGATGGATTTGGTGGTCATGAAAGAAACGTCGAAGCAATTTGGTGTGGTGAAAAATCTGATGAGGATGCCAGAGATTGACGATCTCATCATTGCGACGGATGCCGGGCGGGAAGGGGAACTCGTAGCACGTTGGATTATGAAAAAAGCCGGCTGGCACAAACCCATTAAACGTTTATGGATCTCCTCTCTCACCGAGCGCGCTATTAAAGATGGGTTTAACAATCTAAAACCAGGCAAGGATTATGAACCTTTATTCGCTGCAGCAGAGTGCCGCGCAGAAGCAGATTGGTTAATCGGCTTGAATATCACCAGAGCGTTGACATGCAAATATAATGCCCAACTTTCCGCGGGGAGAGTTCAAACCCCGACCCTGGCCATGGTTGTGGAACGAGAAAATGAAATTAGACAGTTCGTTCCTAAAGACTACTGGTCGATTAATGTCTTAGCTCAGGGATTTGTCCTCCGCTGGCAGGATAAAAACGGTCAAACTCGCCTATTTGATAAAAACAAAGCGGATCAACTTGTGGCCAAAGTGACCGGACAAACCGGGGAAATTTTAGACGTTAAAAAAGAAGCGAAAAAGGAGCTTCCTCCACTGGCGTATGATCTGACCGAATTGCAGCGAGATGCTAATCGCAAATACGGATTGTCGGCTAAAACGACATCATCGGTCATGCAGCAGCTTTATGAAAGTCACAAAATAGTGACCTATCCACGAACGGATTCTCGCCATATTAGTGAAGATATCGTAGCGACTTTGCCGGAACGTTTAAAAAGCATTGCCCAAGGGCCTTATGTGGATTTCGCACGAAGCATCTTGAGAAATAAACTCATCATTACCAAACGGTTTGTGGATGGTTCGAAAGTATCGGATCACCACGCTATTATCCCGACGGAACAACCCGCTACGTTGTCTAGGCTTAGCTCGGAAGAATTAAAAATTTATGATTTAATCGTGAGACGCTTTATTGCCGTACTCTCTCCAGCGTTTGAATATGAACAAACAACGGTTAAAGTAGGCATCAAAGGGGAGATCTTTACTGCCCAAGGGAGAATCGTTAAGCTCAAAGGATGGCGAAATGTCTACGCTGGGCCTGGTAGCTTAGAGGATGAGGGAGAGGATAGGGAAACAGAGCAAACTCTTCCGGAAATTCGCAAAGGGGAGCTTCTTAAGAATTTGTCAGTTAAGTTAGTGGCCAGTAAAACAAAACCACCGGCCAGACATACCGAAGCCACGTTGCTTTCAGCCATGGAACACCCCGGGAAATTGATTGAAGACCAGCAACTGCGGGAAACGATGGAACAGAGTCATGGACTGGGAACACCGGCAACACGTGCGGAAATTATTGAAAAGCTCTTTAATTCCTTCTATATGAATCGGCAGGGCAAAGAAATTATACCTACGTCTAAGGGAATTCAACTCATCGGCTTGGTCCCACCCGAGCTAAAATCGCCTGAACTAACCGCTAAGTGGGAACAACAATTAACAGAAATCAGCAAAAGACGGGCAAGCAGCCAAGCCTTTATGACTGGAATAAGAGGGTATGCGACTCAACTTGTATCAACGGTTATTGGCAGTGCTCAAACCTTTAAACATGATAACTTGACGCGCAATAAGTGTCCAGAATGTGGCAAGTTCCTTCTCCAAGTTAAAGGCAAGAAGGGCGAAATGTATGTTTGCCAAGATCGGGAATGTGGTTACCGGAAAGGAATATCTCAGATATCGAACGCTAGGTGCCCGGAATGCCATAAAAAAATGGAGATGCGGGGAGACGGGGAGAATAAAACGTTCTCCTGCGTGTGTGGGTATCGCGAGAAGCTTTCCGCCTTTACGAAACGGAGAGAGTCTGAAAAAGGTAATATA
>DATMYU010000547.1:0-7036 GCA_035560775.1 Desulfosporosinus sp. | reverse complement strand
TTATAGAAGTATATGCCTTGAAAGGAAAAAAGCTCCCACCTAACGGGCAAGAGCACCTATATGATCAAGCGGCCAATAGCGAAAAAGGCTTCGTCCGGTTATGTTTTCCATGGGTAAAAATCCCCATACCCTTGAGTCATCACTATTATTACGATTATCCCCCATAACAAACACCGAATCCGTTGGAACAACGACCGGGCCAAAATCATTTTTAGACTTATCTGCAACATAGGGCTCATAAAGTGGTTGACCGTTGACATAGGTTGTGTGATTGCGTACTTCAAGTGTATCTCCTGGTAAACCAACAACCCGTTTAATAAAGTCCTCTGTCGCATGAGCACTCGGTGGCGGATGAAAGACAATAATATCTCCATAACTAATATGGTCAACATGTTTAAAGAAGAACTTATCCACAATGACTCGGTCATCGAGTTGAATCGTCGGCAACATTGACCCAGTAGGTATTTTGCGAGCCTCAATTACATAGGTGCGCAAAACCCAGGAAAGTGCGAAGGCTATCAAGACAATTTCTATCAGTTCCAGTAAAAAGCGCGCTGTACTTTTCGGTGACTCAGAATCTCCCATAATTCACCTCTTTCTGCCTATTCATATTAACACAAAGTTGCAATGTTACAAAATGAAAACATATATTCGAACATTGTTTTAGTAATTTTGTGTGTATTAGCTTAGAAGTCCTTGCTGCCATAAATTTAGTGCTGCTAAAATGTTGCCCATCTGCACATAAGTGTGTGAAATACCACCTTGCTGATAGACAATATAGGGATCTCGAAGAGGACCGTCCGCGGAAAATTCGCTGGTTGCACCTTGAATAAACGTACCACCAGCCATGATGATTTGGTCCCCATACCCCGGCATTCCGGAAGGTATGGGTAAAACGTGAGAATCCACCGGAGAGCCTTTCTGGAGACCCTGACAGAAGGCAATCATCTTTTCCCGTGAGCCAAGTTTTATGGCTTGAATTAGGTCTGTTCTAGGCGCTTCAGGCTCAGGGTGTACTTCAAACCCTAAGGCGCGCCAAAATGCAGCAGAAAAAACTGCGCCTTTAATAGCTTCAGAAACAGTTAAAGGACTAAAGAATAAGCCCTGATAAAACAGGCGCTGCCAATCCAAGGTTGCCCCTACGTGCTCACCGATTCCTGGTGCGGTTAAGCGCTGGGCTGTAAGTTTGACCAAATCTGAGCGACCGGCAACATATCCACCGGTCGGAGCTATACTTCCTCCCAGATTTTTAATCAGTGAACCTGCCATCAAATCTACACCGATATCACCAGGTTCCAGCGTCTCTACCAACTCTCCGTAACAATTATCCACGAAGATAATCAAATGGGGATAGTTTGCTCTGACAAAATCCACAAGTTCCTTGAGCTGAGATATCATCAGGGAATTGCGCCAAGCATACCCGCGTGAACGCTGAACCATCAGCATTCGGGTTTTACACGTTATACTCTCGCTTAAAAGATTATATTGCAGCTTTCCTTGGGAATCCAAAGGAATGGCAGCATAGGATACGCCAAAATCTATGAGACTCCCTTGCCCTTTTCCCCTCAGGCCAATGACTTCCTCTAGCGTATCGTAAGGGGTACCGCTGACAGAAATAAAATGATCACCTGGGCGTAAAATGCCAAATAAGGCCGCGGCAATGGCGTGTGTGCCTGAGACAAACTGACCACGTACAAGAGCTGCTTCTGTGCCTAAAATGTGGGCTACCACACGGTCGAGGACTTCACGGCCTGAATCACCAAGACCATAGCCTGTTGTTCCCTGCAAATGATACGTTGAAACACATTCTTCTTGAAAGGCTTTTAAGACCTTCTCGTGGTTTCGGGTAGCTTTTTCTTGTAAGGCAGGAAGTTGGCGCAGGAGTACTTCTTCCGCTTCGGTGACCGCTTTGCGGATCAACTCGGGCCACTCGGGATTCGTATACAAACTATTTCCCCCTTAATAAAGAAAACCTCATACCTATAATCAAGTCAGTAATGAGCTGAGGAGTTTCCAAACAGGCTTTAATGAATCCCCACGTACGAGGGACAACTCAATTGGATGAGGAAGGCTTTGAGCTAGCTTGAGTAGATCGTCTTCAACTAAGACTTTATCGACCTTATTTAGCAAAGTAATCATGGGTTTTTCAACGCATCCCAGTTGCGTTAGTACATCATGAACAGTCTCTGCGTGTTGCAGTGCTTGCGGATGGCTCGCATCGACAACATGGAGTAGTATATCTGCTTGTTGGACTTCTTCAAGGGTCGCTAAAAATGCCCGAAGCAGTTGGGTAGGCAATTTCCGAATAAACCCAACAGTGTCGCTTAGTAGAATTTCCAAGGAAGAGTTGATTCTAATAGAACGGACAATCGGGTCTAATGTGGCAAATAACTTATTTTCACCAATTGGTATGTCAGACCGACTACCAGCTTGTTCCATGGCGATTTTCATAAACGTTGTTTTACCAGCGTTTGTATATCCGACTAAGGCAATGATTGGGAGACCACTTTTCGATCTTTGTCGGCGTTGAACATCTCGCTGCTGTAGAACAAGCTTTAATTCTTTTTCCAGTTGAGAAATGCGATCCCGCATTCTCCGTCGGTCAAGCTCTAATTTCGTTTCTCCAGGGCCGCGTGAGCCGACTCCTCCCCCTAAACGAGAGAGTGATTGTCCTTGACCGGATAAATAAGGTAAGAGATGTTTAAGTTGTGCCAATTCAACTTGAAGTTTACCTTCGCGGGACTGGGCTCGCTGGGCAAAGATGTCTAAAATCAATCCCGTACGGTCTAATACCTTGAGTCCTGTTTCTGTCTCTAAGGTTCGTAACTGTGTCGGAGACAATTCATCATCACAGATCACGACATTAGCCTCAGTTTCCTGTAAACGATGAACTAAATCTTCAAGTTTCCCACTCCCTAAATAACTGCGTGACTGACCAAAACGTCGAAGTTGGACAAGTTGCCCGACAACGTCTACGCCGGCTGTTCGAGCCAGCTCTCTTAATTCTGCTAAATCTTCATTGTCATCTTGGTCAGTGTCTACTAGCGCTATAAGGAAAGCGCGCTCTTTACCAGAGGCCGTTTCGGTTTTGGTTGGACTCTTAGAAAGGTTAGACAAGGAGTCGCTGTAATCAAAGGATTGCCAGTTATTAGGGCTGAGATTAACGCAAAAAGAATCGTCCTCACCTGTTCGATAGGCAATCTGAATTCCAGTAAGTAAGCCATCACGAACCCCAACTGAAGACATGCTTTCGAGTTGAAGAGATAACAACGCGCTTTGATCTAGTGGACTAAGTCTGAAGTCCCCGTTGGGATGGGTATGGATGCACCGCAGGTGCTTACTCGTTGATCTTCCTTTGATCGGTGGGAGAGTTACAGTGGCGTGTCGTCCCACTGCTGCAGCCAATAAAGCACCGGGACGCGAAAGGTATAAGGCTATTTCTCGATTCCAAAGTTGTGTTAGGCGCATCAGACCTTCTAGGATTTCAGGATGGATCAATTCTGAACGCTCAGTAATAAATTCAGAAAGATTTTTAAGTTCTTGTATCTGGCTTGCCCGAATCCCAGACAAATCTCCCGAAATGTCTATATCCATACGTAACCTCATATTTTCTATGTTTTTTCCTGTATTAGAAATAAACCCAAAAACAAGGTCAGAGACCTTCCAGGTTGATATCCACAGGTAAAATTTGTATCAGTTCTTCGCGGCTGGAGCTCGGCTTTTGGAATAACCGTACGGCCTGTTTGCGCACCGTCTTTTCTACGAGGTTGCGGACAAGCCGTGCGTTCCCGGCATAAGGATGGGAATTTAACAAATTATTGAGGTGCATGCGGAGAGTCTCTCTTGCCTCAGGAGTTAACTCGTATTGGCGTGTCTTAAACATCAGATTTCCGATGGACAGCAATTCATCCAGTGTATAGTCTGGGAAATCGATATGTATGGGAAAACGTGATCGAAGTCCAGGATTGGTTTGTAAAAACCATTCCATTTCTTGGCGATATCCGGCCAGGATTAAGACAAGATTATCTTTATTATCCTCCATGGCTTTAACTAAAGCATCGATGGCTTCCTTGCCGAAATCTTTTTCTCCCCCACGGGCTAACGAATAGGCTTCATCTATAAAAAGGACGCCACCTAAGGCCTTTTTTAGTTGTTCCCTTGTCTTTTGCGCAGTATGCCCTATATATTCACCGACAAGGTCTGCCCGCTCACATTCAATCACATGCCCTTTTTGAAGAACTCCCATCTCTTTAAACAGTCGCCCGACTAAACGTGCCACTGTTGTCTTGCCAGTTCCAGGGTTCCCTCGAAAAATCATATGCAAAACAAGTGGTTCTGCGATAAGTTTTTCCAGTGTTCGCCGCTTTTGGATCTCAACAAAGGCCTGCAAATCCCGAATGAGGCGTTTTACACTTAGCAAGCCCGTATATGCCTCTAATTCAGCAAGGATTTCCATAACTTTATCCTTATCTTTTTCAATGGAAGAGATATTATTCTTACGAACTTTCCCTAGCCCAACCACCTCTGGAGCAGGAGGAATAATATGTGCGGATTCGCGGGGCAAAGGAGACTGAATGACCGGGGGTAGGTGATTGTCCGGTCTAAATGTTATACGGATTGTCATAAGTACAGGCACCTCCCATCCTTACTACTATACGCGAGTAAGGACAAAAGGTGTCCTAGAAAACGTGTTGTTATTATTTCCCTGTTAAGGTCTTGGAATGGCGTACGCGAGATGAGTGATCTAAGAATTTCTTACGAATACGAACACTCTTAGGTGTGATTTCGACTAACTCATCGTCGTTGATAAATTCTAACGACTGTTCTAAGGAAAATTCTCTAGGTTTATCAAGGCGTAACGCTTCATCGGCCGAACTGGTACGCATATTGGTGAGTTGTTTTTTCTTACAAACGTTCACTTCAATATCTTGCTCACGCTTATTCTCTCCAACAACCATACCCCCATATACATGTAGGCCTGGGTCTACAAACAAAATTCCACGGTCTTGAGCAGAATAAAGGCCGTAGGCATTTGTTTCTCCCTCTTCAAAAGCAATGAGTGCGCCACGACTTCGTCCGGGGATATCTCCTTTATAAGGTTCATAGCCCAGGAACATATGGCTCATCATTCCCTCACCCCGTGTTTCAGATAAGAAGTCTCCACGGAAACCGATCAGGCCTCGTGCGGGGATTTTAAATTCCAGACGGAGTTGTGTCGCAGAAAGGCTCGTCATATTGGCCATCTCTGCTTTACGCTTTCCTAAGAGTTCCATAATGGATCCCAGCGTAGATTCGTGAACATCACAGATTAGAAACTCCATCGGTTCACATTTGACACCGTCTATCACTTTATAGATAACTTCAGGTTTAGAAACTTGAAGTTCATATCCTTCACGACGCATGTTTTCAATCAGAATAGAAAGGTGAAGTTCGCCTCGTCCGGAGACCTGAAAACAATCAGCAGATTCCGTTTCTTCAACCCTAAGGCTAACATTGGTCTCGACTTCTTTCCAAAGGCGCTCGCGAATCTTCCGAGATGTTACAAAATGTCCTTCGCGTCCGGCGAAGGGGCTGTTATTAACCATAAAATTCATGGACAAAGTAGGCTCATCCACTTCTATCGTCGGTAAGGCCTCAGGAACTACAGCACAAGCCACAGTTTCTCCGATATTGGCACTGGTCAGACCAGTCAGGGCAACGATTTCTCCAGCTGATGCTTCGAGAACGTCTTGTCGTTTTAATCCTTCATAAAGCATAACTTTTCCGACTTTAGCCCGTTCAAAACTACCATCACGCTTAATTAAGGTTACATTTTCATTTTGGTGAATTGTTCCACGGACAATTCGCCCTACAGCAATTTTCCCGACATAATCATCGTAGTCCAACGTGGTGACAAGCATCTGGAACGGAGCTTCCAGATCGACAACTGGAGCGGGAATGTGTTCTAAGATAACAGAGAATAACGACTCTAAAGAGTCATCAAGAGCATCGAACGCGAGTCCCGCAGTTCCTGCACGGGCTGAGGCATAGACAACAGGAAAATCCAATTGATGGTCCTCTGCTCCAAGCTCAATAAAGAGGTCTAAGACTTCATCAACCACTTCAGCAGGACGAGCATCAGGACGGTCAATTTTATTAATTACGACAATAGGAATAAGCTTTAGTTCTAAAGCTTTCCTTAAAACAAAACGTGTTTGGGGCATCGGACCTTCAAAGGAATCGACAATGAGGAGTACCCCATTGACCATCTGTAAGACGCGCTCGACCTCGCCTCCGAAGTCGGCATGTCCTGGTGTATCAATAATATTGATCTTTGTACCTTGCCAATGAACGGAAGTGTTTTTAGATAAAATAGTAATTCCACGTTCACGCTCTAAATCATTGGAATCCATAACGCGTTCGATAACTTGTTGGTTAGCTCTGAAGGTTCCACTCTGTTTCAACATGGCATCAACAAGCGTAGTCTTCCCATGATCGACGTGAGCGATAATTGCAATGTTTCTTAAATTTCGAGTTTCCATAGTTGGGTTGAGTTCCTTTCTTTCGGTAAGATAAAAGCATATGGTTTAAATCTATCATATATAAGTAATGAATTCAAGTAAAAAAAACTAAGTTCGATAACTACCGAACTTAGTTTTTTTTGCTTTGGAGCTTCTGAGAAGGCATAAGTTTCCTTTATACCTATACAGAAAGTACAAGCAGCATAATTCGGGTGGCATAAGTGCAACTAAGCGGCCGCCTTCGCTGAAGCTTGACGCCAGCTAAGTTTTCTTTATTCGGTGACAGTTCCAGCAGCTAAGTTAACCGGACGAATCGGCATAATAGTCGAAATTGCATGTTTGTAAACCATCTGTTGGCGGTTTTCAAACTCTATAAGAACCGTGAAGTTATCAAATCCTTTAATCAGTCCCTTTAGCTGAAACCCGTTAACCAAGTAAATGGTTACAGGAAGGTTTTCCTTGCGTACCTGATTTAAAAAGGTATCTTGTAAATTGATGGGCGATTTATTCATATAATTTCCTCCATCACCTTATAT
>DATMYU010000546.1:0-2250 GCA_035560775.1 Desulfosporosinus sp. | reverse complement strand
AAACAAATGTTATGGATTTCATAGAATTGTCCTTAGACTATAGTGTTTTTGAGATCAGCGCTTCTACCCAATTTGTCAATAAAACACTCGGAGAATTAGATTTGAGGGCGGTCTATGAAATTAATGTGGTGGCGATTAAAAAAGGAGCAGATCAGATTGTTATTGCTCCAGGTGCCAATGCTATTGTCGAAGAGGGGGACGTTCTGGTTGTTGTCTGTAATAAAAAAGCACTTTCGAAATTACCCGACTAGTCTGCTGAAATACTATGAATAGATGACGAAGCTTGATGTGAAACAGTAATTTATTATAGTTAGAACCTCTTATCGATAGATGAGAGGTTCTAACAACATTACAAGATGCTTTATTAATATAAAGGATGTGACATCTAGTGCATATTATAGTAGCACCAGACTCATTTAAGGGAAGTTTATCGGCGATTGAGGTTGCAAATGCTATGGAGCGAGGAATTATTTCAGTATTTCCTGATGCACAGGTAACTAAAGTACCTATTGCTGATGGTGGAGAGGGAACGGTTGAAGCATTGGTGACTGCTACTGGCGGTCGCCTGATGTACGAGAAGGTGATGGGGCCCCTAGGAGATACAGTAGAAGCCTGTTGGGGGATACTTGGTGATAATGAAACTGGGGTTATCGAAATGGCCGCTGCTTCTGGGCTTCTTCTCATTCCCAAAGACAAACTTGATCCGAGGATTTCCACCACCTTTGGAACAGGACAACTCATAAAAAGAGCTCTTAACCAGGGTCTACGTAAATTAATTATCGGTATTGGCGGCAGTGCCACCAATGATGGCGGAGTTGGGATGGCAAGGGCATTAGGCGTACGGTTTCTTGATGGATCAAACAATGAATTGCCGAATGGAGGAGCAGCACTAAAGAATTTGGCTGAAATCGATAGTAAGGAACTGGATCCGCGCTTAGCAAAAACGACAATACTGGTGGCTTGTGACGTTAATAATCCTTTATGCGGTCCCCGAGGGGCATCTGCAGTGTATGGCCCGCAGAAAGGAGCTACTCCAGAGATGATTATGGAGTTAGATCAAGGCCTTAAACACTATGCGGAGATTGCAAAACGGACGACAGGTAGAGACGTAGCAGAGTGCCCTGGAGCAGGCGCAGCTGGTGGATTAGGAGCAGGCTTACTATTTTTTACGCCTTCCCAGCTTAAGCCGGGAGTTCAAATTGTACTAGAGGCTACTAATTTTGCAGGGATGGTAAAACTGGCTGATCTTGTGATCACAGGTGAAGGGCGTACCGATTCCCAGACGGCTCATGGCAAAGCGCCAGTGGGTGTGGCTAAGATCGCACAGCGCTATAATGTTCCTGTGCTATGTCTCTCCGGCAGTTTAGGGCCTGGCAGTGACGATGTATTACAGCAAGGGATTGGAGGGCTTATGAGTATCATACCTAAACCAATGACCTTAGAGGAGTGCATGGGCTCTGCTGACGAACTTGTATATGCTGCGACTGATCGGCTTTGTCGCTTAGTTAAGATTGGTATCACAATGTCTCATGCAAAATCCACTTTGCAATAGCCACCCCTTATGATAGTGTTATCGTAGATCGGGAGGGTAAAATTATACTGGTGTATTAGAAACAGGATTCTTAAATAAGGGCTGCATATAGTCGTTATGTGTTGCTTATTAGAAAGTTGGTTTGTAATGGCAGCAAAGAATTGGTCTATCCAGGATTCAATAAGAAAGACTGGAAATAGTGTGGAATTTTACTTAGCGAACAAACAAACTTCTACACAAGTGGTCGTAACATACACTAACGACAAGTTGGTAGATGTTTCAGGGGCGGCAGGGGCAGATAGTTTACCGCAATACATTATGACAGATATGCAAAAGTACCTGGCTAGTATAGCTGTTTTTCGGTGTCGTTGCGTGGGGTTATGCAAGTACTGTGTCAAGCCGGAAGGCGAATTATCTACTTTCTCTAGTTCAGGGGTCTGCAGACATTATGCGGGTCTTGCTTGTAACGTATCTGTAGGGGACATAACTCTAAAGAACAATCCCAAAGGGTACAAGGAAATGGACCGTTGTACACTCGCTGTTACTAAAGGAAACTAATGTGGTTATCAGACCCAACGTTTTGTCTAAAATACATCAGAAAAAGACACCAAGTGCCTAAGGGCTATTTTACTTGGTGTCTTTTAATTATTAGTGCATGTTTCTTGAGATATGCCTAGTGCAGGTCTTAGGAGCTTTACTATTTTAGAATTTGGTATAAG
>DATMYU010000545.1:0-2056 GCA_035560775.1 Desulfosporosinus sp. | reverse complement strand
TTTCTGTGGTTCACTACTCACCATCATAGCGCCTGGACATCCTTGGCGGTGCTCTAACTGCGAACGTCCTGTTCGAGCTATGACCAGCGCATAAGTGCAACTAAGGCGGCCGCCTGCGCCTGCGGCTTGGCGTCAGCCAAGTTTTCTTTACGTAGGGGCACAATGCATAAGTGCCCCTACTAATTTGTTACGTCCAATGTTTTAATTTCCTCTTTGTGGCAATACTACCATAAGAGATAGCATAGGGAGGAAATGAGCATATGAATGGATTCAGTGGAATAGTTATGATCGTTCAGCTGTTTTTTGCCGTGGTCATCGGCCTTTATTTTTGGGGGATGCTCAAGTCCCAACAGGGAAATAAAGTCTCGGTTGAACGGGAGTCACGCAAGGAACTTGAAAAGTTACAAAAGATGCGCAAGATCGCTTTAACTACTCCTTTATCGGAAAAAACTCGTCCGGCTCATTTGGATGAGATTATCGGGCAAAAGGAGGGGATTAAAGCATTACGAGCTGCATTGTGCGGCCCGAACCCACAGCATGTGTTGGTTTATGGTGCTCCAGGTGTTGGTAAAACCGCTGCAGCTCGTTTGATTTTAGAAGAGGCTAAGAAAAATTCCCTCTCTCCGTTTAAGGAAAATGCTCATTTTATAGAAATTGATGGGGCGACGGCACGTTTCGATGAACGTGGGATAGCTGATCCCTTGATCGGTTCGGTGCACGATCCGATTTACCAGGGGGCCGGGGCCATGGGGTTGGCGGGAATTCCGCAGCCCAAACAAGGGGCAGTTACCAAAGCGCACGGCGGGATATTATTTATCGATGAAATTGGCGAGCTTCATCCGATTCAGATAAACAAACTTTTAAAAGTCTTAGAGGACCGCAAGGTGATTCTGGAAAGCGCCTATTATAGTTCGGAAGACCCCAATATCCCGCAACATATTCATGATATTTTTGAAAACGGCCTGCCGGCTGATTTTCGGCTAGTGGGGGCGACGACTCGTAGTCCAGAAGAAATTCCGCCAGCGGTCCGTTCCAGGTGTATGGAGGTTTATTTCCGAGGTTTGCTCCCCGATGAAATTTCGGAAATCGCCTGTGTGGCTGCGGCAAAGATGGAAATGCCTATTACTTCGGCTGCCATGGATGTTATCAAACAGTTTGCCAGCAATGGACGTGAGGCTGTCAATATGGTCCAGTTGGCCGCAGGTGTCGCTCTGACGGACGAGTTGGCTCAGATCGACGTGGGAATCGTGGAATGGGTTGTGACAACCGGACAATATGCGCCTCGTCCGGATAGAAAGGTGCCGACTGAAGCCAGTTGTGGGGTGGTTAATGGACTTGCCGTATACGGACCAAATATGGGTATGCTCCTGGAGTTAGAGGTGACTGCTCTTCAGGTAGCTCCAGGCACAGGTGTCCTTTTGGTGACTGGAATTGTCGAGGAAGAGGAACAAGGGAACCAAGGGAAGAAAATCCGGCGTAAGAGTATGGCTCGTAGTTCCGTGGAAAACGTCTTGACTGTCTTAAGACGGCAAATGGGGATTGAACCCCGGGATTTCGACATTCATGTAAACTTTCCGGGGGGAGTACCTCTCGATGGACCATCCGCCGGAATTGCCATTGCGACAGCCATCGTCTCCGCAATTCGCCAGCAAAAGGTGGATAATTATTTAGCCATGACTGGGGAATTGTCCATTCGAGGACGCGTTAAACCCATTGGAGGCGTGTCTGCCAAGATTGAAGCGGCATTGCAGGCTGGATGCAAGCGGGTTTTAATCCCTAAGGAAAATTGGCAGGAACGCTTTGCAGAATTAACTGGTGGCATCGAGATCATTCCGGTTGAAGACCTTACCCAAGTTCTGGAAATGGCGATGCTGCGAGATATTAAGCTTGAAAAAATTGAGATGCGCCCGCCGTTGGAAGAAGTCTTGAATCGTTTGGACTTGGCAGTCAACAGCGTGTTGACAAACGTCGTCACGAATTTGCCTGAACGGGGCAAAACATGTTAGAATAGTTCAAGCTAAGATTGGCACACTAGTTATAGTGTGCTTTTTTATAT
>DATMYU010000544.1:0-3636 GCA_035560775.1 Desulfosporosinus sp. | reverse complement strand
CTTATTCCCTATTGCCACAATGAGATAATCTAATAGCAATATTCGTTTTAGTTAATAGCCACTCTAAAAGCTCCGCAATAACTATCAGCTAATTTGCATTTTTGATAATATAGATTAGCATTAAGCTTCTCTAAACTATTATATTTGCTGAGGATATCCCAATGTATAACTGAAGTTTCCCTCTAGAGCTTGAGTAATGAAACACTGTGACAAAGAGAAAAGGGCTGTAGATCTAATCTACAGCCCTTTCTCTAATGGCCTTATCCCAAGGCACGTTCCAAAATCTCGTTAAGTCGTTTTACCATTCCCCTAGGATCAAGAATTAGCCCAGCAGCGATTTGAGCGTTCTCGAATATTTGCTCTGCTGCTACCCTGGCAAAGGTGTCCTCGTTTTTGCGCGCTACATCGAGACGTTTAATCATCTGATGTGCTGCATTAATTTCTAATACACTAGGTCCTAAGTCATTCATATCTTTATTCACCAGTTGCATCATTCTCTGCATACTATTTGTCCCATGCGGGCTGAGAACAACCGCAGGACTGTCTACTAGACGTTTAGATTCACGCACTTCAGTCACTTTACTACCCAAGACCTCTTTCAGCCAAGCCGTCAATGCCTGAACCTCTTCTTCGGGCAAAGCTTGTTCACTTCTATCCTTCTGTTCATTCCCTAAATCCAAATCAGTTTGATCAGCAGAAATTAGTTTCTTACCCTCATACTCTCCGATCGATCCAAAGATGTAGTCATCTATTGCTGCATACGTATAGATCACTTCATAGCCTTTGTCTCTGAATACTTCCAGATACGGGCCAGACTCGATCCCCTCTCGCGTTGGACCATTGACATAATAAATAGCCGCTTGATCCTCTTTCATACGACCTACGTAATCTGCTAAAGATATTAATTCTCCCGACTTCGTGTTAGAAGATTCAAACTGTAAAAGTTTGACGAGTTCCTTACGATGCGTGTAGTCATTCGCTGCCCCTTCTTTAAGGAAGAAGTTAAATTTCCCCCAGAACTCCTTGTACTTTTCCGGCTCAGCGGTCGCTTGATCATCCAAAAATTTAAGGAAACGACTCGTGACCACTTTGTTGAGCTTACTGACCAAAGCACTATCCTGCATAGTTTCCCTAGAGATATTGAGGGGCAGCTCCTCGCTGTCCATAACCCCTCTTAAAAAGCGCAACCACTCGGGTAAAACCACCTGAGATTTTTCTTGAATTAGAACTTTTTTACAATAAAGGTTTACCCCAGGCTCCGTGCGACCGAACCCAAACTGCTCTAGGTTCTCCTTGGGAACAAACAATAAGGCATTAATATTTAAAGGCGCATCCGATGAGAAATGCAGACGAAAAAGTGGCTCATCATAAGCATTGGCTACGAATTTATAAAATTCGTTGTACTCATCGTCTGTGATCTCATTCTTATTTTTGGTCCAAAGGGCGTCAACCGTGTTCATTTTCTGCCCATTGACGGTAATCGGGTAGGGTACAAAGCTAGAATATTGCTTAATGATTCGTTGGATGGTTGCTTCCTTGGCAAAATCATACGCATCTTCTTTTAAATGGAGGACCATCTTAGTGCCCCGGCTTAAGTTCTCCCCTTTAGTAATCGTATAACTCCCCACACCATCCGATTCCCAGACAAAGCTCTCACCCTCCATTTGATAAGAGCGAGTATAAAGCGTTACCCGATCCGCAACCATAAAGGAGGAGTAAAAGCCAACCCCGAATTGTCCGATGAGGTTAAGATCCTTTTGATCTCCTTTAGTACTCAGGTGTTTGATGAATTCTTTAGAACCCGAATGGGCTATGGTCCCTAAATTCTCGACAAGTTCTTCTTTCGTCATCCCAATCCCAGTATCTGTAATGGTTAACGTATGCGCGTTATCATCCGTATCTATACGAATCTCGAGGGCTAAATCCTTATCTTTAACCTCTGGACCTGTCAGCTGAGTATAACGCATTTTTTCCATAGCATCTGCAGCATTAGAAATGAGTTCTCTTAAGAAAATCTCACGTTCAGTATAGAGAGAGTGAATTACAATGTCCAACAATTGCCGTATTTCTGTTTGAAATTCTTTTGTTTCTACTACCGTGCTCATTATTTTACCTCCATCGTTTTATCTAGTCTACATATCCTATTTTATCAACTTTTACCAAAAGCGCAAAGGCTTTCGCTAATAGCTGACCCCCTCGTGATTATCACGGTTGTCTTTACGATCCCGAAAGTATATCCTGCAGACAGGCCTCGAACTTTCGATCATCATCCATCGTTCTCTTTTTCGGCCCTTTGGTTCTGCCGCCACCACGACGAAACTTTGCTTTGGTCTCACGTTCTTCCAGTAAAAATTCAATATTCGTCGTGCTAAACTCTCGTCCACACGGATTTAAACACCGAACGCCTTTCCCCAACAACATTGCCGCTAGGCCCCAATCCTGTGTCACCGCTATATCACCCGCTTGGGCAAGATTCATCACCCGGATATCCGCCTCTTGTGATGCATTTCCTACCACCACATGATGGTCTGACACAATATTGTGGTTAAAACTGGCCACCGTCCAAACAGGTATAGCATACTCGAGGGCAACTTTAATGCAAATCTGTAAGACAGCCTTCGGGCAGGCGTCGGCATCCACAATAATCTTCAAACAAATACCTCATTTCCCTTGTTCCGCTGTTTCCTTTAACCCGCCATCGATCTGCGCCACTTTATTCTCTTTCAACAGTTTACCTAGTGCCCTCTTAAAAGCTGCTTTGCTCATATGTAAGCGACTTTCAATTTCAAGGGGACTGCTTTTATCATTGAGCAATAAGAATCCCTCGTGATCCTTTATTCCTTGGAGGATTTTTAGTGTATCACTATCCATCTGTATATAGGAAAGTTCTCTTGGAGATAAGTCAAGCTTACCATCTTCTCTTACCCTGATAACTCGAGCCTGAACTTGATCACCCTCGAGTAACTCGGTAAAATACTCATTTTTCGGAATGAGTCCCATGTACTTATTATCCACCGCAACAAAAGCCCCCATTTCAGGGTTCACTGAATAAACCGTTCCTACGACTTTATCGTTCTTCTGATAGGGTGTTTCAGCGGAAAGATACTCATATATTCTAGTTGTGGCACTCAACCTCTGACTCTTATCCAAATAGACTTTTACCAGATAACCTTTACCCACCTTGATCGGAAATTTCTGTTCATGAAAAGGTAAAAACAAACCTCTTTCCAAGCCCAAATCTAGAAAAGCACCGATCTTCGTCATGGCACTGACTTTCAAATAGGCTAATTCCCCTAATTGGGCCAATGGTTTTTTCCGGGTGGCGATCAGCCGTTCCTCAGAATCCCTATAGATAAATACCTCTAACTCGTCTCCCTCTTTGGCATCCTCTGGTAATTGCTTTATAGGTAGAAGAATATTATCATGCCTAACACCCGTCCCGGCATCTAAATAGGCCCCAAAGGATGTAAAATTTGCAATCTTGAGATTTTGAAATTTCCCAATTTCTATCATGTAAGTATCTCCTTTTTCTATCATCGCTTAGTCGTAGGGTTACCAGTGGCTAAACAATTCATGCTTTGTCCAGTATCTTTATACTATTATATACGCGTATCAAGATACTGGCAAAATCTAGGT
>DATMYU010000543.1:0-6279 GCA_035560775.1 Desulfosporosinus sp. | reverse complement strand
GTTCTGTTGAACAAATCCTGCATGGCCATGTTTGGCGTGATTCCAAGCTCAGCTTTATATAGTTCTTTGATTTTGTTATAGTGCATAACCAATGATGCCTTATCTTTTTTCATTAAAAACAGCTTCAGCAACATTTCGTTTAAATCGTCGTCAAGGGGAGCTTTTGTCAGGGCTTTCTGAAGGATTTTTTCAGCATTTGCATAATCTGTTCTGGTTGCGTAGTATTTGACAAACTCAGAAACCAAACTGCGATACCTTTTTGAATATTCTTCAGCTTTACTTTGAGACCAGAGATACTCATTTTCTTCCAAGTAATTCCCTTTGTATAAGCTAAGCGCTTTTTTGTATCTTTCAATAGATGCTGCTGACAATGCAATTTCGGCATTTGTAATTGCTTCAAACTCAACGGCGTCAATGTATACGTCTGGTAATTCCAGCTTATATCTGCCATTTATAAACGTGAAAGCAAATTTGATATTTGCCGACAACAGCGTTTTCTTTACTTTATAAATGGTCGTATGCAGATGCACGTTGAGTTTTTCCGTTTCGCATTCGGGCCAGAGAACTTGCGTGATTCTCCACTTCGAAACTTCGTTATTCAAATTTTGCAGCATAAAGGCGAAAAGCTCCTCTGCCTTTGAGGTGCGCCATTTGACAGCTTTCCCGCCTCCGGATCCGTATACCAATAATCTGCCCAAACAGTATATGCGGCTTTTGTCCGCAGGCATTTTGGGAGGATTCGGCAACGGCTTTATTTTTTTAAGCCTTGTTACGGTCTGTGCAATATCGTCTGAAGAAAACGGTTTGAGTATGTAATCAATTGCGTTTACCCGAAAGGCTTCAAGGGCATATTTGTCATAGGCAGTAACGAATACGATCTCAATATCGTTACCTGCCTCTATGATTTTTTCAGCAAGCACAAGCCCGGACATTTCGGGCATTTCTATATCGAGAAATGCAACATCAGATGTAAGGCTCTGCAACTGCGAAAGGGCGTCTGCTGCTCTCATAAAGGAACCGACAACGCATATCTGACCGGTTTTCTCAAGTATAAGTTTGAGAACGTCAAGCGCGGGCTTTTCGTCGTCAACAATAATTGCGTTGAACATGAATGGTGACACCTCCTCAAACAATACCGTCAAAAATTTTTATTATTATAGTGGTTCCTTCGCCTTCCGTGCTCTGAATATCAATCTGTGCGTCTCTCCAACCTTTGATACGTCTGATGACGTTGAAAAAGCCGACTCCCTCGTTTACCGATTTGATGTTTTTTAATTTATTGAGCTTCTCCGCCGGCATTCCTATCCCTGTATCGCTGACCTTTATGATAATAGCTCCCTCGCTTTTTTTCACCGCTATAAGGGCAGTTCCGCCGGAATCCTTTTTTAACAAGCCGTGCTTAATTGCGTTTTCCACTAAAGGCTGAATGCAAAACGAGGGTATTTCTATGCTCAAAAGTTCCGGATTAATATCGTATTCCACGTTGATTAGCTCGCCGAAACGGGCTTTTTCTATTTCAACATAGGCTTTAATCAACTCAATTTCTCTCTCTAACGGAACAATCATTAATTTATGGTCAACGTCAAATATGAGCCTTAAATATTTGCTGAAATTAACAAGCAATTTCGCTGCCTTTTCACTGTCCGTATAGCAAAACGATACCATAGTATTAATTGCGTTATACAAAAAATGTGGTTTTATCTGCGCCTGCAGAAAAGCGAGCTCATTATTCATCGCTTCTTCATTGGAATTCATCAGCGCCGCGAGATTATCGCGACCGTATCGAATTAAAACTTTAGCCAGAAGATATGAGCAGAGGAATATAAAACACGCGACAAAAACCTCCATGAGCATATCGCTGTCCAATTTCCCCGCAAAATATATTTTGACACCGGGCAGCAGAACGGCGATTACGCTCATAAAAAAGATCCGACGGGTTAGTTTCACATTGGAAAAAATAGTGGAAGCAAAAATCGGAAGGATGTAAGAACATAATAAAACTTTTGCAATGTCATGGGTCAAAGAAAGGTAGAGGGAAAAGACTATAAAAAGCGAAAGAGATAAATATTCCTTCGCTGGAAGTGAAAAACTGGCGGAGCGAACAAACATATCGACCAGCAAATTTAAAGCGAAAAAACCTATCGCAGGTAAAATGATATAATTCCGCAGATAAATATCGGGAGGCCAGGCAAGAATGCTTCTTGCCGCAAAATACCAGATCACGTGCGCCAGAATGATAAGGGTAGCCATGACATGGCCGACTCTTACAATATAACGGCACCATTTATTTAAATCTATCGGTGTTTTTTGTCTGGCGTTCATATTCTATCTCAGCCTTTTTTCAAATTGACGCAGAGGTCATCTTGTTTATTTGGTTATATCTTATGATTTTCAAACTCGCAAATATCATCCAGCGTACAGTTCAACGCCTTACATATCTTCCCGAGTTCATCCATTGTAACATTCTCGCCGCGGTTGAGTTTGCGGATCGAAAACGAGCTAATACCGGCCTTTTCCATCAACTCTTTCTTTTTCATATCCTTGTCTATAAGGAGCTTCCAGAGCCTTTTATAGCTTGCTTTCATTTTGGCATCTCTTCGTTTTGATACATAATACGAGAAGATTCTATCATTTTTCCATTTGTTTTAAAACAAGTTATTGAAGTTAAATAATTCGTCCTCAGAGGTATATGGACTCTGCGACCGCACATATTCGACAGTAACGCCATCCCGCTCTGCCAGCTTCCTGATTGCATTTTTAGCTATCATGAGTTTGTTTTTATCCATACGACCACCCTTAGCATAAATTTTATGACGATTTGACCAGTCTAGAGATGGGAATGCATGAAGAAAAAAGGCAAGAGAGATTTTTGACTTGTCATTCGTGCCTTTGGCATTTTCTGCGATATGTGCAAATATGGCCCCTTTAATAAAATTAAGTGTCTCTATTTTTAAACGATAATTACCGGAGATTACATACCCACTTTGTTCATTCGGGTGAGCATGAGTTGATGCATAATCACCTTTTACATAATTCATTTTTGCCACCATTGATTTCTCACCAACAGCCAAAACATCAAGCGATACGCCTTTGAATGTTCTTTTTTTGCTTGCTCTTTTTTAGTTATCATATTTTTCTCCTTTACTACAATAAATTCACTCTCAAAGCATGGCAGCAGCCCCAAGCTAGAATAATAAGGTAATTGGCCTGACGCTATCTCCTTTCAGGAAATAGCCTTCATTTTCTTAATACTTTGTATTCGAAATCAGAATTGTCTCACCTGAGCTGACGCAGTATAGTGAGAGTGTAGAGCTTCGAACCCTTATCTTGGTCAGCATTTCGAATAATATAAGATTGGAGGAATGACAGTGCTAGCATCCCAAGTCGCCTTGACTCATCCCCAAATTAAAAACCTTGATAAACCCCTTTCCGTGGCACGCCAGTTTGGCACTAATTGGTTTACAGTCGTTATGGGAATTGGAGTTGTTGCCTCTCTAACCTATACTTCGCCCATTCCCTTACCTGGACAGCACTCAATCGGCATGGGTTTATTCCTCTTGGATAATCTGGTTTTCGCCATCGCTTTTAGCTTGTGGTTATGGCGATGGATCCACCACACCGATGAGGCTTTAAGGGATTTTTCCTGCCCGAGCAAGATTCTATTTTATGGGGCCTTAGCGATGGGTATCAATGTAATAGGAAATGACTATCTGGTCATCGGCACGCATTTACTCACTCCTTCAACCGCTATCTTGATCAGTAAAATAATCTGGTTGTGCGGAGTTGTAGTCGCTCTGTTTACAGTCGTTACAGTACCGTATTTGCTCTTTGTCAATCACCAAGTTTCTCCTGAGGACACCCACGCCAGTTGGCTAATTCCAGTCGTTCCTCCCATCGTGGCTGCTGCTACAGGTACTAATCTTATCCCCTACTGGAATTCAACGACATCACAGTTTTCTTTTACTATTCTCATCTTGGCTATGTTCGGAATGACTTTTTTCCTATTTATCATGATCAGCAGCCTATATTATTCCCGCCTTGTTTATAATGGTAAGATCGCTGGGGGCTTAGCTCCAAGCGTTTGGATCGAAATCGGTCCTATCGGAATGTCCATGACAATTTTCAGCACCCTGCCTTTTGTTACTCAATCCTTATTTGGTGCTTGGAATGCCGGATTTTATGCCCTAGGTATCTTCTTTGCTGTTTCTATGTGGGGAGTAGGTATTTGGTGGATTATGATCGCCAGTCTCTATTCACTATTACATCTGACGGACAAAAAGAGTGAAATCCCCTACAACCTAGGCTGGTGGAGTTACGTCTTCCCACTGGGTAGCTTTACGACTGGAACCTACGCCTTGAACCATCTCATAGGGCATTCGTTCTTTGCAATCGCCGGATTGATACAATTTACCGCTTTGATAGGGTTCTTTAGTCTCGTCTTAATCAAAACCCTGATCAGCGTTTATAACGGTTCTTTACTGCGTAGCTCTTCTCGTCTTCACCTTCTGATTCAACAAAAAGGCTAAAGTCACAGACGCTTTAAGGATACTTAATTAAAGAGCCGACCAAAGGGTCGGCTCTTCTTAGGTTTCCATTTTATCTAATCAAGAAAACTTGGCTAACGCCAAGCGCTGGCCAAGAACTCGAACAGCGATGATCGAGTCCCTGAAGCCAAGGATGCAAAGCGCCGTGATGGCGAGAAGGGTCTCCTCCAGAAAGTTATATTTTCTGACTGGTAGTACAAATTTCACTCTAGGTTTAGGAGCTCATGTGAGAAGAGTTGTTCTGTGAAAACTTCCATAGCCTTGGACATTTCGTGATTCTTCGATTTTATTAAAGAAAAGGAACGAGTAAGTCGCTTCCCTTCAATCGGTATCGCTGTTAATTCCTTGGCGATTAATTCTTTACGAACAATCCAACATGAGACAAGGGCAATCCCTAAACCTGCCATGACTGCCTGCTTAACGGCTTGACTACTTCCAAAAATATAAGTTTTTTTAACTTTAATTCTCCAGTCTTTGATAAGGTTGTCGCTAAAGGAGCGAGTTCCAGAACCACTTTCTCTGAGGATCCATACTTGATCCAGGAGATGTTCTGCAGTAACGATGGGAAACTTAGTCAGGACATGTTGGTTAGGCACCACTAAAATAATCTCATCCTCCATTAAAGGACGAATATCAAGGTCGGAATTAGAGACTTCCCCTTCTACAAGGGCAATATCCAAGTGGTTAGCTCGAACTGCTTGGGTAATTTCTTCTGTATTGGCGATGGACGCTTCGATGTCCACTGTCGGAAATTGAACTGCAAATCCCGCCAATACAGAGGGTAAAATATACTCTCCAATCGTATAGCTTGCTCCAACTTTCAGTGACCCTGTTACCAAATTTGTTAACTGGTCAATTTCTTGTTTTGCCTTATCATGGAGATTCAATATCTGTTTGGCATATCTATAGAAAATTTCGCCCGACTGTGTTAGATCCAAGTGTTTAGAAGAACGATTCATGAGTTTTGTGCCGAGTTCATTTTCTAAGTTGCGAATTTGCAAGCTAACACTGGGCTGGGACATATAGAGTTCTTCCGCGGCACGGGAGAAATTCTTATATTCGACTACGGTCACGAAGATTTTCAAGGGATCAGTAATCATATTTTATACCTCTTATCCACTGGAAATTTAGACACAACACTCTATAATTCATCCCTGACATACCTGAACGTTCATTGAATTCTTTGGAACCTGAATAATTCCCTCTAACTCTATCACCCACTCACATAATCAATCGCTAACAGAAAGAATTCCGTGCTCGGTGGCATATCTTACTAACTCTGAGCGCCGCCTTAGCTCTAATTTATCCATCAGCCGAGTCTTATAAGTCTCCACGTTCTTTAAACGCTATATTTTCACCTATAGTCACCATAATGCTATTCGTGCTGTCACGGATAAAGTTGTTGACGGCGCTGCTGTAGACAGTCTTGTCTATCATTTTGCTTTGGTTGAAAATCCTGAGTTAACTCATCTAGGAGCAACCCTTCCTGAGAAGGAAAGTGGATCAGTAAATGCAAACGTTTTCCCTTTAAGATTTTCTAGCGTTTGATAATTACTATCGGCACTAACAATGAGGAACGATTGATAAGTCCCTTTCCCATTCACTTCGGGAACAGCAAGCAACTCAATTTTTGCATCCTGTTGTCCTGCAACATAAGCACCAGAACAGATCAATGCCATATCTACTTCACCGTTTTTAATAAGATCGTTGATCTCCTGATAACTCTGCCTTTGAA
>DATMYU010000542.1:0-3034 GCA_035560775.1 Desulfosporosinus sp. | reverse complement strand
ATATCAAACAGTTGTAGGATGGTAGGAAATAAAGATGGGTTTATACTCTGTATCCGTGTCGTTTGTTACGGATATGGGAGGTTTGCGTAGCTTTTCTAACTCCTATTAGGAGTTTTTTTTATTTTACCAATCAGAAAGTATAAGTTTTGAGTGGCATAATTCGGGTGGTATAAGTGCAACTAGGCGGCCACCGACGGTCCCTTCCCGCCATCCTTGGCTACAGGGACACTCGGCCATCCTTAGCCAGCGCCTGCGGCTGACAGAATGACTAATACGTGCGAAGACAGTGTCTTCGGCGCCAGCCGAGTTTTCTTTATCCAATAAATGAGAGATAATTGAAGGGAGTATAGAGTTAAACGAGGAGACAGCTCAAAAACCAACAGGGAATGTCATTAATGGAGAGAATCTTTGTTGTACATATGGGAGGAAAGAGAAAATGAACATCACGGAAATACTATCGCGCAATGCCAAGTCGTATGGACCGGAAACATGCCTGACTGAGATTAATTTGGATCTCCAGGAAAGTCATAATGTCACCTGGCGTGAGTATGAACTAATTGAAAACAACCCGGCAGGTGAATACCGACGGGAAATGAGTTGGCGGGTTTTTGACGAGAAAGCAAATCGAATGGCCAATCTGTTGCTGAAGAGGGGGATAAAAAAAGGGGATAAGGTTGCTATTCTGTTAATGAATTGCTTGGAGTGGTTGCCGATATATTTTGGAATATTGAAAACCGGAGCCATTGCGGTACCGTTAAACTTTCGCTACACGGCTGAGGAAATAAAATATTGTTTAAGTTTATCCGAAACCATTGCCTTGATTTTCGGGCCTGAATTTATCGGCCGGGTGGAAATGATTTATGATCAGATACCAAACGTGAAGACATTTTTTTTTGCAGGAGAAAACCGCCCTTCTTTTGCTGAAAACTATGATCGTCTTACGGCCAATTGTTCCTCTGAAGCGCCGAAGATCGAGCTTACGGACGAAGATGATGCGGCAGTCTATTTCTCCTCTGGGACAACGGGATTTCCAAAAGCAATTCTGCATACGCACCACAGTTTGATGTCAGCATGTTATACGGAAAATAAACACCATGGTCAAAAGCGGGAAGACAATTTTTTGTGCATTCCGCCGCTGTACCATACAGGTGCCAAGATGCATTGGTTCGGCAGTTTACTGTCTGGGAGCAAAGCTGTATTGCTTCGTGGAGTCAAGCCTGAATGGATACTCAAAACAGTTTCTGAAGAAAAAATTACGATTGTCTGGCTTTTGGTTCCCTGGGCTCAGGACATTCTGGATGCTATCGAAAGAGGATCTGTGAAGCTGGAAGATTATGACCTTGCCCAGTGGAGGTTGATGCATATCGGTGCGCAGCCTGTTCCACCTAGCTTAATTCGTCGTTGGAAAAAGTATTTTCCCGCCCATCTTTATGATACGAATTATGGTCTGAGCGAATCTATTGGTCCCGGATGTGTCCATTTAGGTACTGAGAATATTCATAAAGTCGGCGCTATTGGAATACCCGGTCACAATTGGGAAGCCAAGATTACCGACGAGAATGGATGTTCTGTAATCCAGGGACAGGTTGGAGAATTAGTTGTCAAGGGGCCGGGCGTGATGAAAGGCTACTACAATGACCCTGAAGCGACTGAGGCCGCCATCAAAGGTGGCTGGCTGTTTACCGGAGATATGGCCCGGATTGATGAAGATGGGTTTATTTATTTGGTTGACCGGAAAAAAGATGTGATTATCAGCGGTGGAGAGAATTTATATCCTGTAGAAATTGAAGATTTTCTCCGTGCGCATAATGCAATTAAGGATGTCGCGGTCATCGGATTGCCGGATGAGCGTCTGGGTGAAATCGCCGCTGCTATCGTAGAACTAAAACCGGACTGCAAGTGTACTGAAGAAGAAATAAAGTCATTCTGCGCTCGAATGCCGCGTTACAAACGTCCTCGTAAAATAATTTTTGACGAAGTTCCGCGCAATCCCACCGGGAAGATTGAAAAACCACGTTTGAGGGATAAATACGGCGGATCAAGTTTAGTGGCTACTCAAACGGAGAGATAAAATTTGAAAAGATCTTTAATACTAAGTTGGTTAGGTACTAGTTACCTGATAACGATCACCTCCAAACCGTGCTCGAATGCACATGGCTAAGCTATACAATCTGGGCGCTACCCGTTGGGGTGGCGCCTTTGAAGTATAATCATAACAAATGGTTAGGGGGTCGATGGCAATTATAAAATGTCCTGAATGCAGTAACAATGTATGCGACAAGCTAGCATGCCATTACCTGTTGCAGCAACGACTAGGTTTTTAAACTAGTGATGGACTTGCTACTATTGATATAAGTAATCCTTTAATTCTCTTGGTCCTGCCAGTATTTCTCTGCCTATGAACAATGTGCCGTCATTTTTTGTTTTGACATCCCATTTGACTAGTGTAATATTGCCATCTGTAATTTCAATTCCCGTTATACAACGGGGATGGACACTACTTCCATCATTGAAATATTGGGGTTCACCTACTTCAGGAAACCTAGGTCTATGAGTATGGCCAGCAATAAGCATATGGTTTTCTCGTGTTACCCACTCAATAAGCTTTTTTTCTACCGCATCTTTTTTATCAGAATTTTTGGCTGTACTTGTAGGATCATTTACGCCGAATGACTCAAGAGGCCGCCATAAATACCTAACTAGAAATCGACTGAACTTCCATATGTCATAATCTAAGAAACTTACTTGATGCCCGTGGATCAAGAGAATTTTTTGATCCGTCACCCTATGCCTTAAAACTAGCCCCTCATGAAGCTTTATATTCTCGAATAAAGGGATATTTTTTTTCTCTTGTTCATCAAAGTATTGGTACAAGTTATTTTTCACAAATTCATCGTCACTCTTCATCATATCATGGTTTCCAAAAATCAAATAGAGCTTTCCTTCGTCGAAAAATTTTGAAAGAAGCCAAAAAACATGGCTATGTACGTATATTATGTCAGAAAGTTCTTTATTCTTCCAAAGTTCGTCACCA
>DATMYU010000541.1:0-7378 GCA_035560775.1 Desulfosporosinus sp. | reverse complement strand
GATTATTGTGAAACAAGATCATCCAAACAACGCTTGAATTGGCGTATTATTGCAACAAATCGCTTGCTTTTTTCCTAAGTCGCTTATACTTCAGATGACGTTGCTGCCCTTCCTGGAACAAGCGTCGTTCGTCTTCATTGGTAAGCTCCAGTGATGGTACCTGTTGGGGTTTTCCTTTCTCATCTAAGGATAAAGAGCCGTTTTAACAGGTTCGTCTCTAGACACATCTACTGTTGCCAGGACTGACAGATAGATCAGTACACCTTCATCGATTGGTTCGAGAAGGTGTACTTTCTGAGTAGATTTACCGTGAGAAACCAATTCTTATTCATTATTTGAGAATCTTAGTTATCTCTTGTTCAGTTGTCTTAACTAAAGTCTCAACCTGTTCCTCTGTAAACTGTCCGCCACCCTCCAACGTTACTAATGCATTCTCAAATAGACTGACCAACAAGGCATTTACTTCCGCATACCTTACCTTGGCATTCTCAGGTTCTCTAACCTTCCCACCCCATATCCCAGCCATACGGTCAAAGAGGATGTTCGTAATTCTCCTCATAATCATGGCTAAGACCGCTACTTTGGGATCAGCAAGCGCCACCGTACTTTCATAGCTGGATGCTTGGACTTCCAAGCGCCCGGCAAGTTGAAGATCCCGGTGAGCCTTAGTTCCTTTTAAGACGATCATGTGATGGTAAAGCATGTTAGCTGTAATGGGAAGATTTTTCATCAGGTCATTGCGCCTTAAAAATTCAAAGTTAACCCGGATATCCTGCAATGATGAATCCGGTTCAAACATGATAAACCCGATATTAGGTTCTATCCCGTGTTTGCGAAGAATACGGATAGCCCTCTCATTCTGGGCAACCGTGGTCATTTTATTTATCCGTTTCAGAGAACTGTCACTGCCGCTCTCCAATCCTATGAGAAGATGGTGCAGGCCTGCATCTACCAGAGCAGCTACGGTTTCGTCATGAATATCATTTACCCGGGCCTCAATGCCAAACCGAATATTTCTGGATTTAAGAAGGGTGGCCAAACGCAAAGCCCGTTGCTGGCCTCGTTCACCTGGACCAAAAAAGTTGGGATCAGTAAAATAGAATTCCTTAATTTTATGTTTAGCTATTAAATCATCGATTTCCGCCATGATATTTTCTGGAGTTCGCCCACGCCACTGAGACCCCTGTCCATAAAAAGGGTTGATGTAGCAAAAAGTACATCCCCCATAGCAACCCCTACTCCCCTGTAGGTTTACTTCAGGCAAACGGAAAAGGGCTTCCGTTCGCGCGGGAAAAGGCAGCGCGTCGAGGTCACCTGCCAAATCACGCCGCTGAGAAACAATCGTTCCCGAGTTGTCCCTCTGAGCAAGACCTAGAAAGTTTTCAAAACTAGCGTGGCTAGTTAAAGCCTTTACAACCGCAGAGAAGGTCAGTTCCGGTTCACCGAGTATTACTGAATCAATATCCGGGAACTGCCGTAACACGTCTTCGAAGTCGGTGGTTGGATAATACCCATAAGCCGTGATATAAGAGGAAAGCTGATCAGCTTTAACCATGCGGAGAAAACCAGACAAAGCTTTGTCCGTCTGCCAATGATAGACCATATGAACCCCTAGCATGTCCGGCCTAAACGCTTTCAACCTTCGTTCTATTTCCTGGTAGTCAAGTCCCTCCAGAAATCCTTCGATGATTTCAACTTCATGTCCTTCACTTATGAGCATCCCTGCTACATAACCAGAATGAAGGCATGAGGCAAGCGGGGTATTGGCGATGTCGTTACATCGCTCCGGGCAGATAGTTCGTGGGTGCTCGATTAATAGTATCTTCATTCCTACCTCCTCACTGACAATAGTCAAACGAACTTTTACAAGCCCCCGGCTTTAGCTGCGGGACAGTTAACATCCTGCCACATAAAAACGTTCTTGCCCTGCTGTAGAGTTTCAAGTTTGTATCTGAAGGTATCGAACGGTCTCGGATTATAATAGGTCGGATAGAGAAGATCCGTTTCTGCGGTGATTATTCCTTGCGCCCTAGCCATCCGCTCGATCCTTGTGCCTGGTAAAATCCGTATATTATTCAAAACGATGGTTCCCAAATTCTTTTTCTTACTATGCAATTCATAAAGCTGTTCTACAAACCGAATTCCGCTCTCACAGGTCTCTTTCGTTTCCCCAGGAACATTGACCATAAAATGATAGACACTAATCACGTCCATTTGAGCAACGATACCGGCTGCTTTTAAAATCTCACCCTCAGTAAGGTTTTTACAAAGTACGTCTAGGGAATCCTGACACAAACCATCCGGGGAGAAGGAAAAGCATTCACACCCAGCCCGTTCAAATAACGCGGCATTCTTTTCATTAATATGGTCTTCCCGCATGAAGCCATCCCACCGAATCTTCAACTTTCGACGCAGGATCTCTTCACAGATCCCTTCAAGATGACCTTGAGGAACGTTGAGAACGGGGTCGGTAAAATGAAAACTCTCAATACCATAATCCTTGTTCAGGATTTCCATTTCATCCACAACCGACGTGGCCGGACGACATCGCAATCTCGTCCCTTGAAGTTGCGGATAGACACAATAAGCACAGCAAAGTGCGCATCCTCGTTTAGCCTCAATTCCAATCGTAGGCACGTAGTTATTAATCCCTTTATAAAGCTCAGGGTCAAGTAAACGCCTATCGGCTGGGATGTAATTGGCCATGTCAAAATTTTTAGCCGGCGGTGAAACTCTCACGTTTATCCCCTCCCGCCAACAAAGCCCTGGCAAAGAAGGGGGATTGTCTATAGAACGGAGAAGTGCAGGGAAGGATACTTCCGCTTCACCTACAATACCATAATCCAATTCTGGTATCTCCTGCATCAAACGTTTTGGAAAAAGGGAAAAACCCGTACCACCTACAATCAGCCACGCATCGGGTAGAATTGCCGTAATCAATTGAACTGTGACAATAAATGGAGAAATAAGCGAGGTTGTTTTATTGCCCAAGGGATCAATATTCCGCAGAGATAAGCCAATGGCCTCAGGTTGAAACGTCAATAGTTTCTCCTTCAGCGCTCCAAAAGGATCTAATTCTAAGTTCATGTCTAAGATACTTACCTCATGCTGATGAGCTTGAAGGCAGCTGGCCAGAAGAACACTTCCGATAGGGTAGACCCTTTCCTGAGCGATCCCTTCGACTGAAGGGGTTTGAATCATCAGAACACGCATATTTTTTCACTCCAATAGCAACAGGGCAAAATATCTGACAAATTCGCCCTTGTCGCGCAAAATCTGAAGATTAAGTTCCGCTCGCTGAACGGTTTCATAGACATCGATACCCGCTCCCTCCATAGATGGCCTGGCATCCCGTGTATTGCGGCACGTCCCCTCAGTAGCACCTAAAGCACACTCAGTACAAAGAGCGCACGGGCCCGCCCAATAAGCGAACGCTTTATGATAGCCCGCCAAAAAGGCTTCTCTTTCAGCCTTCAAAACCTGTGTCTGAAACGATTTGCCTGGAGGTTCTCCTTCTAGAAGCAGAGCATGTGAAAAGTCTTTCAGAGCATTTCTAGTTTTTTGGGGAGAGGGGCTATTGGGTGGGCAATGGCCTTGTCCAAAGCGCTCACAGCCATACTGACAGCGAAGATCCGTCCAGTCTACAATATGGATGGTTTCTGTGGCAATCGGAAGCACTTCGCTAAATCCCATAGCTTTAATTCTGGCGATCAGACGGGTTGTCCGATCTAAGCGAAGACGAGTCAGCAATATTGCGTCCTTGGCAGCGAAGATTAGAGCCGTGTCGCTCTCTAAGGGGATGAGCTCGGTTGTGTACAGTTTTGACATGGCCAGTTGTTCCCTGACCCACGTTTCAGGAAAGATTCTTCCATTATAGGTATTGATAAACATATTTAAATCCAGCAGAGCAGCCTTAGCTGAGAAGTGCTCAGGGAAGAAATCATGGATGATCAAAAAGCCTTCTGGCTTGAGACAATTCGCTGCTCGATCTAAGATTAGAGGAATCTCCTCTTCTGAATAAGCGTGGATAATATTTGAGAGAATGACCAAGTCAAAGCCACCCTTGCCTACTGTCCAGGGCTCCAAAATATTGGTTGGAATGTAGGAAACCCGTTTCCCCAACCCCTTCTGGTCCATTAACTCACGGGTATACTCTAATACTTGCTCAAGATCCAGCAATGTGGCTGATAGAGCAGGGAAACTCTCCAAAAATCCACCAGCAATCGCCCCAGAACCTACTCCTACATCAAGTATCTCCCCCTGCAAGTCAAGCCCCTCGAAAAAGGGAAGAATCTCACGCACTTTCATTCTAGCCACATTATCCATAGCCTTGATATACTTGCGAATCCGCCGTGTAAATTGCTCGGGGCTCTCCTCATCGAGGGGAAAATCTACTCTGCCTCCGGCCTTCAGACACCCAGCAAGATCCTGCCACGCTGATTTGAGTCCTTTACGCCAGAGAATCGAATCTCCCTGGTAATCACTCTTGCTTGGGATAAGATAATTACTCGCTAATTTGGTATTATAATAACGGTCAGCATCACAGACCACCAAGCCTAAGTCACAAAGGGCTTGAAAGAAACGCCCCAGACCCGTTGTGGACACGTCTAGCGCCTCGGCGATTTCGACAACCGTCCTGCCTTCGAGATCGAGCAACGTAAAGACGTTCAACTCAACTGCCGTAAAAAGTACCTCGGAAAACCAATACCCCGTTGCCAATTCTTCCAGATACTGAGGTCCTGAATTCTGGGATAAGTGTAATAGAGCCATCAATCGTTCACCCGGGCTGCATCTCGGGATACACCGGCATCCTCAAAGGTCATCATTTTTCCTATAACCCGAGTAGCGGCTTCTACCACGTTCATCGCCAAAACAGCTCCTGTCCCTTCGCCCAGTCGCAGGTCCAGGTTCAAAATAGGCTGAAGTCCCAACTCCTTAAGCATGAATTGGTGACCGTATTCCATAGATTGGTGGGCAGCAATCATATAGTCCAGAGCATATGGTGCTAACTCTTTGGCTAGCATTGCTCCAGCGGTAGAGATAAATCCGTCCACCACCACGGGTACTTTGTAGTAAGCCGCTCCCAAAATAAGTCCAGCAATTCCACCGATTTCAAATCCACCGACCTTTGCCAGCACGTCGACCGGATCTTTAGCATCCGGTTTATTGACGTCCAAAGCCTGCTGAATGACCCGTACTTTATTCTTCAGAGCTGCGTCATCAATTCCCGTTCCCCTACCCGTAACTTCTTGAACCGACAGCCCAGAAAAGACAGCCAAGATAGCACTGCTTGAGGTAGTATTACCGATACCCATATCACCCGTAGCCAGGATTTCGACCCCTTCCCGCACTAGATCGCCGGCAAGGTTAATACCGGCTTCCAGCCCTTGAATGGCTTGCTCACGAGTCATAGCCGGTCCCTCGCTCATGTTCTGGGTGCCATAACCCACTTTGCGGGATAGGATTCTTCCATCTATAACGTACTTGTTGAGGTCGGCGGCAACGCCCATGTCAACGACAAGCACCTGAGCACCTGCCAATTCAGCAAGTACATTGATTGCAGCTCCGCCTGCTACGAAATTGCCAACCATTTGAATGGTAACCTCCTGGGGAAAAGCACTCACTCCTTCCGCAACAACCCCATGGTCCCCAGCCATGGTGACTACCGTCTTGCGCCGGACTGAAGGAGTTAGACTCTGTTTAATCGACGCCAACTGTTCAGCGAGGCTTAGCAGCTGCCCCAGACTTCCCTGCGGAATAGCCAGGTTGTTGAGATGCTTTTTGGCTTTTTGCCGCCACACTTCACTGGAAGGTTCAATCCCTTTGATTGCTTCCGTCAATGTTAATTCCATCTTTTTCACCTCTGTTTCCTTTATTGGAAAAACGCCAGCTCAGATCTACACTATCTCAGTAGTACTCTGACCTGGCTGACGCTTAAATTTCCTTTGTTTAAAGGTTTATCCGATGGCTAACCGCCACTAAGTTCCACTTCTTAAGTGGAAGATAAGTGGCCCTAAGCCCCTGGATAAGTTCAGTTTCCTATATCCGATGGCTCACTTTAATACTGTTAGCATTTGCCTTCTGTTGTTCCAAGGTATTCTCCAACCACTTTCATGGCACAGAAACCACCACACATAGAGCAGGCTTCATCCCCTTCTTCATTACGCTCTCCACGGATCCGGCGAGCCGTCGGGGGATCAATTGATAATTCAATTTGTTTATTCCAGTCTAAGGCTTTACGAGCATGGGCCATTTCTAAGTCCCATTCCCAAGCGCCCTTAACTTTATTAACTATATCTGCTGCATGACAGCCAATGCGTGTGGCAATGACCCCAGCGTGTACATCTTCTGCGGTTGGCAGGCGTAGATGTTCGGCAGGTGTTAGATAACAAATGAAGTTTGCACCTGCAATGGCGGCGGTTGTGGCACCGATAGCCCCAGTAATATGATCCCAACCCGGCGCAATATCTGTGGGCAACGTGCCAAGAATATAATACGGAACACGATGACAAAGTTGTTTTTGAATCATAATCGTTGTTGCAACTTGATCCAACGGTACGTGGCCTGGGCCTTCTGTCATCACTTGTACGCCAGCATCCAGTGCTCGTTTCACCAATTCCCCAGCAATAATTACCCCTTGAACTTGGGCACGGTCCAGAGAATCTGCGATACAACCAGGTCGGATCGCATCTCCTATGCTAAGACACATGTCGTGTTTTTTGCAAATCTCGAGAACACGATCAAATTGAGTATAGAGCGGATTTTCTTGGTCATTATGGAACATCCAGGCTGTTAAGAAAGACCCGCCCCGACTCACAATGTCTGTGACTCGCCCTTGCCTTCTTAGCGTTTCAATGAGAGGTCTGGTTAAGGCACAATGAATGGCCATAAAATCAATTCCGTCTGCTGCTTGACGTTCAATCATTTCGAACATATCCTCGACCTTCATACCTACGATGCTGCCGTTCTTTTCAATACTTTCCATTCCTGCCTGATAGGTTGAGACAGAACCGATGGGCATTGTGCTAACAGAGAGAAGCTTACGGCGGAAGGCATCAATATCTCCACCTGTACTTAACTCCATAATTGCGTCCGCACCAGCGGCTTGGGCAATCCGCATCTTGTTCAGCTCATCGTCAAAGTCTACGCAGTCCGGTGACGTTCCGATGTTGGCATTTACTTTAGTGCGGAGTCCTTCACCCACTGCAACCGCAATACAGTTCTTGTGATTCTTATTCTTCATAATCACTACTCGGCCTAGAGCCACCTTCTCACATAGCTCATCTGAGGTTAATCCTTCTAATTTTGCTAATCTTTCTACCTCAGGTGTAATAATGCCTTTTCTTGCTTTGATAAGTTGTGTCATTTTAATCTCTCC
>DATMYU010000540.1:0-7350 GCA_035560775.1 Desulfosporosinus sp. | reverse complement strand
TTGTTGGCCTTATTATATATGAATCAGGAGGTTTCTTTTTTTCAACCGCTTTTTTATTTCATCGATGAATACCAGATTACCATTTGATAAACATTCCCCAGCGGCTGTCCTAACCGTTGACAGTGAGATCTATTTAAGGCTCATTAAAATTTTCGCCAGCCGCACATTTCCCCGAACTACCCCTAAAGGGGTTTTGGGGATTATCTTTTCTTGTTCTTGGCTACTGGCTCACCCGTAAACGGGTCTTCGAACTCCTTGATGCTTAACTGATCTGCTACAATATCTTCTTGCAGCTGTTTTCGAATATATTGCTCTATCGCTTTTTTATTTCGTCCTACTGTATTCACATAATATCCTCTACACCAAAAATGTCTGTTGCCATACTTGTACTTCAAATTTGCATGCCTATCAAAGATCATTAATGAGCTTTTTCCTTTCAGATATCCCATAAAACTCGATACACTTATTTTTGGTGGTATAGACACCAACCTATGAAAGTGGTCTGGAATGACATCCTTTAAAAGTTACTATTTGTTTTCAGAAATTTTATCTATATCCTCCACATACAAAGAGATTTCACCACACTTAGGACAGATTGCAACTTTAGGTTTTTCTATCCTATTTGCAAAGATACCAGTACCTTTAGCGATTTTAATACCATACGCTGCTCCTTCAACTTTGACATCAAAACCCTCAAGCATTTCAGATTGACACTGGCGACAAATTCTCATTTCTTATCTCCTCCATTATAACAAGATGATTTTTCCCAACATTGAACAAACCAATCGATAATTGTTTGTTCAATTTGATTAGTATGTTTAAGAAATTCGTTATTTATAGGTATATCATTCATGCTACCGTATAAGTTAACCTCTGTGAGTATTCGTTTACTTCCCCTGAACTTCTTTCTCCTTGTCATTATATAAATAATGTAAAATTGGACAAGGCCTAAAAACAGTGTTCTGAGCCCAAAATGAATCCTTAGAGAAGGGCCTAGCAGCCGGTCAAATTCGTCGGCGCTGACGAATTTGACCTTAAGGCTAACCAATTCCATGAGTATCCAATTTAGAGTACACGTAGAAATAGCACGAATCCATAAGGGTGCTGCTCAATATTTCGCACGAACTTATCAGCCTGCTCCTTGAATTCCTTCTCTTCAAGTGAGGGGACTATTATCGTACCCAACCATTTAGCTCTACCGTCTATATCAGTTGCACATAGTTTTGTGCGCCATAGAAAAAGCGATGAATGATAACCGTTTTAGTTGCTTCATCAACCTTATAAACCAGAACATAGTTTTTGATTATCGCCTTGTGATAGCCTTCTTTCTCCAGGAAAGCGTCATGATATCTTTCATACATCAGCGGATTGCTTTTCAAATGGCCATAGCATTATTCTACTTCATCAAGGAAATCGGTGGCTGCTGTGGGGTTTACAAGCTGAACGACGATGTATGAGACGATATTATCTAAATCTCTGTGAGCAAACTCCGAAACAACCAACCTATACATTGTATTTTTCTCGTATACTTTTTAAAGAGGTGTCTCCATCCATTACTTTTCCTTCCGCTATTTGTGCTTCGGCGGCAACTAATTTGTTGTATACATCGAGCATAAACAATTTTTCCTCATACATTTTTACGCTCATAATAACCATATCACCATAGCCGTTTTTGGTAATATATATCGGCTTGGTTGCCTCTTTGCACATTTGAGAGATTTCACTTGTATTTTTCAAATCTCGAATTGGGATGATTTTCGGCATAACTGTCAACTCCTTTATACCTCTATGGCATAATTATGCCATAGGGGAAAAGTAAATTCACCCGGTGTCCAACTGATATTAGGCATAAGCTTACAAAAATTGCTACATAACTCTTTCCATCATAATGAAAGGCATCAACATTTTTTAAATACCATATTAACTCATTATTGCGACCTTCCCCCATACCTAACCACCTATTTTATCCGAATCATCTTTACAAGAACCTCGCAATGCATCGTCCACGGGAACATATCTACCGGCTGTACGCTGTCAACTCTGTACCCGCCCTGATTTAGAACAGCGAGATCCCAAGCCAAGGTTCCTGGGTCGCAGGACACATAGATGATACGCTGGTGTGAGAGGCAAAAAGGATTTTACTCGTCTGGCGTTTAATCGTGTTTATTTCAGCCTCGATGACGGGCGGACTATTTCACACAATCCGGCACAAATGTGCAGTATCGCTATTGGATCTATGGCAGAACATCATCCATCACTTTCTTATGATATACTGAAGAAGTCATTACAATCAAAGTACACGGTAATACCTGAACCATGCCAAACTTTAATAATCTTGTGCAGGAGGCGGGCGCAATTAAAACTATATTGATTATTGAGGATGATCTATCCTTAAGTAACGGCATATCCCTGGCCCTCAAAGACAGCGAATTCACCTTTGTTCAAGCACAGGATTTGCGTTCCGCAGAGCAGAACATGGAGAACCTTCCTTTTGATTTGATTATTCTTGATATCAATCTGCCCGACGGAAACGGGCTCGATTTTCTGAAAAAACTTCGCCAATCATCCGCTGTCCCCGTGATCATTCTGACCGCCAACGATATGGAAACAGATGTGGTGACTGGTCTGGAATTGGGAGCAGACGATTATATTACCAAGCCCTTTAGCTTGATGATCTTACGGGCCAGGGTCAATGCTTGCTTAAGAAAAAGCAAGCCTGCTTCATCCGATACCCTGCAGATTGACAGTTTTCTGTTTTCCTTTGGCAGGATGGAGTTTTCCAAAAATGGTGTGCCCCTTGAACTCAGCAAAACCGAACAAAAGCTGCTCCGCATTTTGATCGAAAACAGAGGCAGCACCCTGACAAGGGCTCAATTGGTGGATTTAATTTGGACGGATGGTGCCGAATATGTGGACGAAAACGCTCTCTCAGTTACAATAAAACGCTTGCGCGACAAGTTGGAAGACACCCCATCCTCGCCTAAATATATCAAAACGATTTACGGTACCGGCTACACATGGGCGTTAAAGTGATGGACAAGTTGAATTTGATTTATGTTACAACTGCTATTACTGGGATTGTCGCTGCCGCTCTAGCTGTTCTCCTTTATCGCAGAAGAATGCGACAGGTCATGGCAAAGCTAAATACCATGCTAAACTGCGCTATAGACGGTGATTTTTCCGAAAGCGTTTTTGACGAATCCACGCTATCTGCCCTGGAAGCCAAAATGGCCCGGTTTTTGTCTTCCTCTTCAGTGTCCTCTAAAAACCTGACCAAGGAAAAGAATAAAATTAAAGGTCTGATTTCAGACATATCCCACCAGACCAAAACCCCTATCGCCAACATTTTGCTTTACTCGCAGCTGCTGAGCGAACATGAATTGCCGGAGGATTGTGCCGTATGTGTAAGAGCCTTAGCTACGCAAGCTGAAAAGCTGAATTTCCTTATAGGAGCCCTGGTGAAAACTTCCCGCTTGGAAACCGGGATCATCACCATCCATCTTAAAAAGGAAGCAGTACAAAAGCTGCTGGACGCCGCTATAGCGCAAATCAAGCCAAAATCTACGGCCAAAGAAATCACTGTTATCGTGGATTCAACCGACTGCACCGCCTATTTTGATGCCAAATGGACAACCGAGGCCGTCTATAATGTCATCGATAATGCGGTTAAATACTCCCCTGCCCAAAGCACCATCAACATTAAAGCTACGCCCTATGAGTTGTTTAACCGCATCGACATTACCGATCAAGGTATTGGGGTTGCCGAGGAGGAACAGAGCAAAATCTTCTCGCGTTTTTATCGCTCTGCGGCAGTTAGCTGCCAAGAGGGAGTAGGAATTGGCCTGTTTTTAGCACGAGAGATCATTTCGTCCGGCGGTGGCTATCTCAAAGTGTCCTCAAAATTGGGGCAAGGTGCAACTTTCTCGATTTTTCTTCCAACGGAAAAACGCTGAATCTTGCAAAACTGTTAGATTTGAGAAAGAATGTAGAAAGATTGTTTTGCTAGAGTGTCTGTATCATAGAAAACTATGATACAGACTTTTTTTTTGGGAGGAAAATGAAATGACAATATTGAAAACAACGGACTTAAAAAAGCAATACGGCAGCGGTGAAACGGCTGTCCACGCGCTGGATGGCGTGAACCTGTCTGTAGAAAACGGAGAATTTGTAGCCATCGTTGGTACCTCCGGCAGCGGGAAATCCACCTTGCTCCATATGCTAGGCGGTCTTGACCGTCCTACCGGCGGAAGTGTGACGGTAGACGGCCAGGAGCTATTTTTGCTGAAAGAGGAAGCGCTGACCATTTTTCGACGCCGCAAAATCGGTTTTGTATTTCAAAACTATAACCTAGTGCCGGTGCTGAATGTCTATGAAAACATCGTCCTGCCCACCCAGCTCGACGGCAACGAGCCGGATGAAAGCTATGTAACGCAGATCATCCAAACGCTGGGACTGGAAAGCAAGCTGCAGAATCTGCCGAACAACCTTTCCGGCGGTCAGCAGCAGCGGGTTGCCATCGCCAGGGCGCTGGCTTCCAAGCCGGCCATTGTCCTCGCCGATGAGCCAACCGGCAACTTAGACAGCAGGACCAGCCAGGATGTCCTGGGCCTGCTTAAAGTGACCGGCGAGAAATTCAAGCAGACCATTGTGATGATCACCCATAACGAAGAAATTGCTCAGCTTGCAGACCGCATCATCCGTATTGAGGACGGAAAAATCGCCGGCGGTGAGCGCGCATGATCAGAGTGAAAAACAAAAAAGCGATCCGTACGCTGGCCGACAGGAGCTTTCGCGCCAACAAAACCCGCAACATCATTGCCGTAATTGCGATTGCCCTGACCGCCCTCTTGTTCACCAGCATTTTCACAATGGGGTTCGGTGCCGTGGAAAGTATGCAGCGCGCCGGCATGGCGATGTCCGGCGGCGACGGTCACGCCTCCATTAAATATGTTACCGATGAAGAGTATGAGGCTGTGAGCAGGCATCCGCTGATTAAGGAAATGGCCTACTGCCGGATCCTTGGCGACAGCGTTGACAATGAATCCCTCATCAAGCGGCATACGGAGTTTTGGTATTATGATGACACGGGCCTCAAATTCAGTTTTGCCGAACCCACAGGCGGGCACAAACCCCAGGCCGAAAATGAGGTGATTGCCGATACCAAGACACTGGAGCTGATGGGTGTCCCACTGGAAGTAGGCGCACCACTCACCCTGGAGCTTACCGTCCACGGCAAACAGGTCAAGCGTGATTTCGTGTTGGTCGGCTGGTGGGAAAGCGACCCGGGCTTCAATATTGGGCAGGTATTTTCCTCCCGCGCTTATATGGATGCCCATCAGGACGAACTGCAAAACACCTACTATGAGGACTCTTCACTCACTGGCGCTATCTGTGGGTATATGAAGTTTGAAAACAGTCTGCACATCGAGGGGGATTTGGAAACCGTTCTGACCGAAAGCGGCTTCTCTATGAAAGAGGGTTCACCCAATTACATGGCGACAGGCGTCAACTGGGCGTATATGTCCACCGGCATCGCCCTTGATGCCGGAACGATCATAGGACTGGCCTGCGCACTCCTGCTGTTTGTATTCACGGGCTATTTAATTATTTACAATATCTTTCAAATCTCCGTTTTGCGGGATATCCGTTTCTACGGTCTATTGAAAACCGTCGGCACCACCGGCCGGCAGCTGCGCACCATCATCCGCCGCCAGGCACTTATGCTCTCGCTGATCGGCATTCCTCTAGGCCTGCTGGGCGGTTTCTTTGTGGGTAAGGCTCTGGTGCCGACCTTGATGGCACAATCCACATACGCAGGCAGTGCCGTGTCCGTATCGCCCAATCCGCTCATTTTTGTAGGTGCTGCTGTTTTTGCCTTGCTTACCGTATTGATTAGCACCTATAAGCCGGGAACGATGGCGGCAAAGGTATCTCCTGTGGAAGCGGTGGGTTACACCGATAACGTTCAGGGCAGAAAAAAACTGAAGAAGTCCAAAAATGGCGCTAAGCCAAAACCTATGGCTCTGGCAAACCTCGGTCGCAATAAAAAACGCACCGTACTGGTGATCCTGAGTTTATGCCTGAGCATTGTGCTTACCAACACGGTATTCACCCTATCTCAGAGTGTGGACGTCAACAAAGCTCTTGAAAACTTCAGCGATTCAGACTTCTTGATTGGCCATGCGGATCTGTTCAATCACAACTATAACGGTGAGGAAAGCGCTTTAAGCGAAAGTTTCATCGCCGCCGTCAACGGGCAGGAGGGTTTTGAGACCGGCGGACGTCTGTATGGCTCCTGGGGCAGCTATCAAAGCGAAACCTCGACGCAGACTATGAACCGGCAACCGGATGGTTCATTCTCCACAGCCCTATACGGCCTTGACAAATTTCCCTTTAGCCGCCTGCGCCTTGTGGATGGTGAACTTGATATGGAAAAACTGGCCACAGGTAACTATATCCTTGAGGGCGTAAAGACAGATGATCACGGCAACGTGGATATGAACAGCGCCAACCATAAGGTTGGGGATGTGATCACTCTCACCTGCGGCGATCAGGCGCGGGAGATGATTGTGCTTGGCCATGTGGTTGCCAACCCCAACACCAATACGGACGGCAGCTGGAGGGGTTCCGACTTCTTTTTGCCGGCTGAGGTGTACCAAGAACTGACCGGCAGCACCTACGCCATGAGCTACGCTTTTAACGTGGCCGATGATCAAGAGGCCGATATGGAAACCTTTTTGAAACAGTATACAGACAGCACCCAGCCGACCATGAATTACACGTCTAAGTTTACCGCGCTGGCGAGCTTGGAGGGCATACAGGACACGGCTGTTTTGATTGGCGGTGCCTTAGCGCTGATCATCGGACTCATTGGGGTTCTGAACTTTATCAACGCTGTTTTGACCAGTATCCTCACCCGCCGCAAAGAATTTGCTATGCTGCAAAGCATTGGCATGACGCGTAAACAGCTTGTGAAAATGTTGTGTTTTGAAGGCGGTTATTATGCAGCTTTGACGGCAGCGAGTTCTGTTGTGTTGAGTATCGCTTGCTCGCTGTTGATTGTGCGTCCGCTGTGCGGGCAAATCTGGTTTACCAGTTATCACTTTGTTTTCTGGCCGTTGCTGATTGTTTTGCCGTTGCTGTTTGTCCTGGGAATATTGGTTCCTTTGGTTGCTTATCACACAACCGATAAGCAGAGCATTGTAGAACGATTGCGAGAAACTGAGTAATAAGTATTCAACCGCGTTGGTCTCGTTGACCGTATTTACCAGTTGATCAGCAATTTTTTGGATATGGCCTTGAGGAAATAAGCTTCACTTTATAGCGGTCTATAATGTGAAGCTTATTCGC
>DATMYU010000539.1:0-3579 GCA_035560775.1 Desulfosporosinus sp. | reverse complement strand
ACATGTGCTTTCTCGGACATGTGGGTCTTTTTGTCTTTTTGGGCTTAATCTCGGTATTCTGGATCAGCCGCTATATTAAGAATAGCTTGTGCGTACACTTTAGTCGTTAAGAGCAGATTATCGATTGAGATATATTCATCGGCACAATGAATTACTTCTGGTTCACCTGGAAAGACGGGTCCAAAGGCAACTCCTTGGGGAATAGCTTTAGCATAAGTCCCTCCGCCAATCGCAAAGGCAAATGGTTCGAGCCCCGTAACATCTGCATAGGCTTTGAGTAGAGCTTGAACTAGGGGGCTGTCTTGGGGGACATGATGAGCCTCCTGATGGGCTAAGACATTGATACTAAGTTGCTCACTCTGGGCAATTATTTCGATTGGTAGAAAAATATCATCGCGTTTGTACGTAACTGGGTAGCGGATATCAATGACGAAGCGAATCGTCTCAGATGTTAACTCTAAGATACCGAGGTTGAGGGAAAGTTTACCCGATGGTTCATCACTTAAGGCAATCCCAAAACCTTCTCCATAAAAACCTGTGCCAGGGCGTGCCAGAACAAATTCAAGGGTTTGTTGCTCTGTTATGTCCAACGGTAAAGTCCGAAGAAATTGTAAGGTATAGAGGATTGCGTTTTTACCGTTTTGGGGAAGACTTCCGTGGGCCCCTACCCCCTTAAAGATAAGCTTTAGTTCTGGGGCAGTATCTTGGCTAGTGAGCTTCCCACTAACTCCTTCCGGGAAAGAAAAGTCTTTCAATTTCGTTAAAATGACATCGCGTCCGATTCCCTTTAAGGTAACCTCACAAGTATCTGGGACGACGTTAGCTCGATCCCCACCCTGAATTCGGATAAGATGTGGAAAGGCTGTCGCATGGGATTTGCTCAATTCCAGCTGAAGAATTCCTTTTTCTGCATGAATCACTGGAAACTCAGCATCTGGTGCAAATCCGATTTGCGGAACTTCTTCCTTTTTAAGATAATAATCCATATCGGCCCACCCGGACTCTTCATCGGTGCCCAAGATCAGGCGAACTCTCATGTTTAAAGGGATTTGGGCATCTTTAATCGCTTTCATGGCGAAAAGTGCTGTCAAAGCGGGTCCTTTATCATCTAATGCACCACGACCAAAAATTTTGTTGTCTTTAATGGTGGCACTATAGGGAGGCACGGACCATCCATCCCCTTCCGGAACAACATCGATATGGCCCAGAATGCCTAAAAGATCCCCAGAACCCATTTCAATATGACCTGCATACCCTTCAACATTTTTAACGGTAAAACCAAATTTCTCGCCTAAGGCCAAGCTCCACTCTAGGGCCTCTTGAATTCCTGGCCCAAATGGAGCACCAGAGGCGGCATGTTCGACATCCTTAACACTCTTAATCTGAATACAGGCTTGGATAGCAGCGATTAGATCTTGCTTCATCAGGTCGATTTGTTGGTCGAGACGCATTTTCATTCCTCCGTAAGGTTATTCTCCTCTTAGTCTATCATACCCTGGTTAGGATATGAATTATCTAGGTTTTATGGCGTTAAGGAAGAAAATTTAACCTCAATGGTCGCTCCCTTGGTTACAACTTTTCCTGCTGCGGGTGATTGTTGATTCGCTAAGCCACTACCTGTGAAGTTAAAGTGTAGTTCTGATTTTGCTAGTGTATCTCCAACTTGGCGCATGGTAAGCCCGGTTAAATCTGGAATTACAACCTCCCCACCAACTGGCGTACGTTCAGGAGTTACTGGTTGGGGTGAGGGCCTAACAGCGGAGTCACTGGGAGAAATAGAAACGGTGCTCTGCGTTTCTTTAGCCACCGGTAAACCATAATATTGTAAAGCACCCTCAATAATAGCTTTAGCCCTAGGCCCTCCTAAGGATCCACCTTGATGGCCTTCGGCCGATTTAGGGGTGTCAATAATAACAAGTACTGCAATTTTAGGGTCCTCTGCAGGAGCGAAAGCTGCGAATGAGGCAATGAAGTCCGTCGTTGAATATGCTCCAGTATTAGGGTCTACTTTCTGAGCAGTTCCTGTTTTACCCGCAACTTTAATGCCTGGGATTTGAGCCGGATGTCCTGTTCCCTCCGAAACGACTTCTTCTAGGATATTCGTCATTTGTGAAGCGGTAGCTTTAGAAATGACCTGGCGTACGGGGACTGGCTTTTGTTGTTGAACTAGTTGACCATCAGGCGTCGTAATTTTGTCGACAATGTAGGGGCGATAAAGAGTTCCCCCATTGGCCACTGCAGAAATAGCGGATAATAATTGGATTGGTGTAACCGAATTAGATTGGCCAAAGGACATAGTTGCTAAATCGATATCGCGCGCTTTGTCTTGTGGAACGATTATCCCACTTTCTTCGCCGGAAATATCAATACCTGTTTTGGCACCAAAACCAAAGGCTTTTAAATACGTATAAAAAATAGGTTTCCCCATCTTCATCCCAACCTGCGCCAGTACGACATTCGACGACAACTCCATACCTTGCGTAAAGGTTGGACTACCGTGTGGCTTTTGGTCAGAATCCCAGTTTGTTATTAAACGTGGTGGGATACGTAGGTAGCCAGGGTCTTCAAATGTATCATCGGGACGGATAACCCCTTCTTCCAAAGCGGCTGATCCGGTGACAATCTTGAACGTTGACCCTGGTTCATAGGACATACCAATAGCTAGGTTACGGCGAGCATCAGGGGTGGCTTTAGAGTAATCTGTGGGATCAAACGTGGGACGGGATCCCATTGCCAAAACTCGTCCTGTCATCGGATCCATGGCGAGAATTGTTACGCTATTAGCGTTGGTGGATTGTTGTAAGTCGTCAAGTTGTTGTTCCACAAAATATTGAATCGTTGAGTCTAAAGTTAAGGTTAAGTTATTTCCGGGACTGGAAGGATCGCTTTGATGAAGTGCATCCAGGATGGAGCGCGCTCTGCTATCTTGTTCTTGGGATTGGTAACCGGGTTTACCAAACAATGCTTTATCGTAATAAGACTCAATTCCTTCCGCTCCATGACCGTCTTGTTTAACAATTCCCAGTGCTGAGGAAGCAAACTTTCCCATGGGATAGACACGTTTTTCCTCGTCATCAAAGGTTAGCCCGGGAATTTTGAGGGCCATAATTTTCTCTGTTTTATGGATATCCACTTGATGTGCTACGCTAATCCAAGATAAACTAGTTTCACTGAGTTTATCAAGTATATCTTGTGTATTAATTCCTAAGATAGTTCCCAGATCCTTGGCAACATCTTCTTTTGATCGCTTAAATTGTTTTTTTGCAATTTGTTCCGTTAACATTTTCGGGTCCGCAATAACTTCCTTGACAGGGATGCTTTGGGCTAGTACGTTACCTTGCGCATCAAAGATGGTGCCTCTATCTGCTCGAAGGCTTTGATCAGTCGTCCGTCGCTCAATTCCTTTGGACTTAAGGTCAGAAGCTTGAACGACTTGAAGCATTACGAGTCTTCCAAATACAAGGCAAATCATCATTAGCAATCCTATTGGCACCCAGCGATCACGCGAAAAATAGATAAGCGTATGTTTACGACTTTTTTTCAAGGCGTCCCCTCTTTTCTCCTTTTTACATTATAGCA
>DATMYU010000538.1:0-3241 GCA_035560775.1 Desulfosporosinus sp. | reverse complement strand
GAATATTGTTGCTTGAACTACAACTCAATTTTAGAATGCGATTCAGCTTGGGGGGAGAATATCCGCTCTAAATTGTCTGAACTTGGAGTTGGAAATTAAGACATTTTACCTTCCGTTTTAGGTAAGGACTACTATGATGGCGCTTATCATTAGACAAGGAGCTTGTTTCTGTTAAAGAAACGGGCTCTTTGTCTTAGCTTAACCATTTTGTAACTATTATTAAGATCTTTGTAACAAACAAAGGAGTTATTTAGTGTATTGTAAAAGTATCGCGAAAGGGTGTTTTTTTTAAGACTAAGATAAGATGTAGCGAGAGGAAGAGAGAATCATGTCCAAGTTGAAAATTATTGGTAGTCTGATTTTTATAGTGTGCTTTTTAAGTTTTAGTGCTATTTGGGTGGGAGTATTCTCTAATGGGAGTATAGCTGCTCAACAAGTTATTCAACTGTACGATTCGCCAGCTCTGGACGAAGCCTCAATTCCTTTGCCTAACAGGACAGTGCTCTTGGCTCAAACTAGTGACAGTAAGGAAGAACTATCAACGACTGCTAAGAAATCAGGAGCGTCTTTAAATATAATAGGCCCTTCAGAAAGTGAAGATTTGTCACCTACGCCATTACCTGGGCCACCAGGCACTCCTATTCATGCCTATTACGGTGAGACTGGCAACCCACCGACAGCTCCGGGTTTGGCCATGCGTCAGCGCAAGTTTCAACCAGAACTTGGGAAAATGGCCTACTTGACGTTCGATGATGGTCCGTACCCCAGCACAACACCTGAAATTCTTGCTATTTTGAGCAAAGAAGGTATCCACGCCACTTTCTTCGATATCGGACGTCAAGTGGAGCTTTATCCTGATTTGCTGAAAGCAGAATATGAGCAAGGGAATGCGATCGGCAATCACACTTATTCTCATAATACGGCCGAGCTGTATAAGAAGGGTCCTCAGAATTTTTTGGACGATGTGATAAAAGCTGAGGAGATAATATATAATACGCTTGGTATACGCCCCCAAATAGTTCGAGCCCCAGGAGGAACGGTTGGAAATTTTAAGGTTAGCTATTTTAATGCTCTGGATGCAGCAGGTTATTTGATGGAGGACTGGAATGTTGATTCAGGGGACACTGCGGCTCATCTAGTCCCTGCGGATCAGTTAATTCAGCATGTTGAGCAGCAGATTCAGGGCAAGACTCGGGTAGTTATCTTATTACATGATTTAGCCGGCAAGACCACAACGATTGAGGCCTTGCCAGGGATTATTGATTTGTTGAAGACGCAAGGATTTTCGTTCGGGGTATTAGGTCCTGATATTTTACCTGTTGTATTTCCGCAGGGCTTGCACAATTAGGTAAGATAGGTAAAATAATATCCTCGTCAGGTGTTCTAAATGCTTTATAATAGAAGGACAGGAACCATTAATCCTGTAATACCCGATAAATGGAGTGGTCAAATGAACGATATAAAGGTAAAGATACTGGTCGTTGAAGATGAAGAATCGATTCGGCGTTTCATAACTCTTAACCTAAGTGCGGCGGGTTTCTTAGTGAGTGATACTGAGAGCGGCGAAGAAGCAATTGTGATGTTGAAGACCTTTGTCCCTAAAGTCGTCGTGCTGGATCTCATGTTACCTGGTATTAGTGGGCTGGAAGTCTGTCAGAAGATCAGAGAGACCAGGCCAGAAACCTTTGTGATTATGCTTACGGCTAGGGGTCAGGATACTGATAAAATTCTCGGCTTGGAACTGGGCGCCGATGATTATATGGTAAAACCGTTTAATCCTTTAGAATTGATTGCTCGAGTTAAGGCTATTTTGAGGCGAGGTGTAGAATTTAGAGGTCCCAAAGAAATCTTTAGCTGCAGGGACTTATGCTTGAATATTACAGCTAATAAATTCTTTAAGGATAATCAGGAAATTGAGTTAACCCCCATCGAATTTGCTTTGATCAAAGTATTTATGAAAAACCCTGGAAGGGCACTTAAACGAGAAGAAATGTTGAATACTGTTTGGGGTGACGATTATTTTGGGGACACTAAAACATTGGATGTCCATATTCGGCGCTTACGAGAAAAGATTGAGGATAATCCTTCGCAACCAGAGCATATTAAAACGGTTTGGGGATCTGGCTACCGATGGCAGCAGGAATCTTAAAATGAAAGGCATTCGAGCTCGGTTGACAGCTAATTTTATGATCATCATCATTATCACCGTGGCCATTCTCGAAATGCTCCTTATCTACACCGTACGGCAAAATTATTATGGAAGTTTAGAAGGAAGCCTCATTAATCAGATTAAAATTTCCGCCGATTTGTATGCTAAGTATTTTTCGGACACTTCCCTCCAAGAAAATGTCTTATATAATGTAGATGCTTTCTGGAACCAAAGTAATTCTGAAGTGGAGATCGTCGCTAAGGATGGCAGCATTGTGATGGACTCTTTGGGGGTGATTCCCTCCGCGAATATAGCAATAGACGATATCAAAGACGCCTTAAACGGAGAAACAGGGAAATGGATTGGGAGAATAAATGGCCAAAAAGTTATGGCTGTGGCCTACCCATTAAAGACCAACAATGAAATAGTAGGGGCATTGCGTTTCATCACTTCCTTGAGTGCGGTCGACCAGGATATTCAAAATACGGCTTGTATTTTTATCTCAATCGGCCTGGCAGTGGTTTTTATCGCAGGGCTGATTAGCATCTTTTTAGCCAATACGATTATTCTGCCTTTACAAGAAGTTACGGAAGTGGCACAAGAAATGGCGGCAGGGAATTTTAATGCGCGCAGTAAGAAAACTCATTCAGATGAGATCGGTAAGCTCTCAGACACTCTGAATTATATGGCAGACGAGATCGTGAAAAAGGAAGAACTCAAGAATGATTTTATCTCGTCGGTTTCGCATGAGTTGCGCACACCTTTAACCTCAATTATGGGTTGGGCTATCACCTTGCAAAACGAAAAATTTCAACAAAAAGAAATGTTGGCAGATGGCCTGGGAATTATCGCTAAAGAGAGTGAACGGCTTACTTTAATGGTAGAGGAACTGCTGGATTTCTCTAAGTTTGTCTCGGGTCGGGTAAAATTGCAAAAGGCAGAGATTAATTTGTCTGCTTTTATGAATCATATCCAGAAACAATTAACCCCAAGAGCAGCGCGGGAGAATATTAACTTCAGCGTTCAATACCCTGAAGATATGCCGAGTTTCTGCACAGATGCTAATCGACTTAAGCAAGTGTTTATTAATAT
>DATMYU010000537.1:0-2680 GCA_035560775.1 Desulfosporosinus sp. | reverse complement strand
AATTTATTTATTCTTCCTGTAGCTTACACGGATGTACAAATATTGGAAGCGTTTTATAATAAGTCAAGTCGTGAGGTCATAAGCACCTATGCTAATTACTGAAATAGGTATGCGAGAATCAATTGAAATCCTTGATGTTAGGGGGGAAATATGTAGCCGTCTTTCTCGATGAATGGGTACACAAGTAGGCACGAAGCAGAAATTTTGAGTGAGGAGGCGATAGTTCTGCATTTAAATTGTAAAGGAAGGTCGCATCAATGAAACTTAACCAGAAATCTTTACTTTTAATGTTAATTGATTCAGTGCTCGTTAACCTAGCAGCGTTTGGTAGCTTTTACCTTCGTTTTGAAGGAAATGTTCCTCAGGAATATTTCCTGACATATTACCATACAGCTTGGGCTGGAACGCTCATCTACCTATTCGTCTTTTCAGTATTTGGTTTATACAATCGGCTTTGGCAGTATGCCAGTATCAATGAGCTTATCTCTATTTTTTTTGCGGTTACAGTTGGAACGAGTAGCGTAGTAGTCGTTATCTATTTTTTAGCCCCAATGCGCTATCCAAACACAGTAGCGGTCTTATTGTGGCTGATCACTACTTTTTTAATCGTTGGGTCTCGTTTTATAGGGCGAATTTTACAAGATACTGTTTTTAGTATTCAACTTCCAGGAATACCGAGAAGAGTGCTTATTTTAGGCGCTGGAGATGCAGGGGCTTTAGTTGTTCGAGAACTTAAAAATAGCAATTATAAAGAAGGCTATCCCATTGGTATCATTGATGACGCTCCACAAAAGCAAAAACTCAAGCTAATGGGGATTCCTGTGCGGGGAACAAGGAAGGATATCACGCGAGTTGTTAAATCCCACAATGTCGAAGAAGTCATTATCGCAATGCCTTCCGCTCCGGGGGAGGTCATTCGGGATATGACCGAGATTTGTAAAAAAAGTGGAGTTGTCATTAAAATTATGCCCCGCATTTATAACTATTTCAGTGGGCAAGTCGATACTTTGAAAATCCGCCAAGTGGAAATTGAGGATTTATTGGGCAGAGATCAGGTGAATCTCGATATCGAGGAAGTAGCGGGCTATCTAACAGGAGAAATCGTCTTGGTGACAGGAGCCGGGGGATCAATTGGCTCAGAGCTTTGCCGGCAAATATGTAAATTTAACCCCAAAAAGCTCATCCTTGTCGGACGTGGCGAGAATAGTATTTTTGATATAGAGCAAGAACTGCGCTCTGACTGTCCTAGTATTAATGTTGTTACAGAAATTCTGGACGTGAAAGATCGCGAAAAGGTCGAAGTAGTTTTCAGCAGGTTCAAGCCAGGAGTCGTTTTTCATGCTGCTGCTCATAAGCACGTTCCACTCATGGAGCTAAATCCTGAAGAAGCTTTGAAGAATAATATCTTAGGAACTTATAACGTTGCCGAGATCTCGGACTTGACTCAGGTAAAAACCTTTGTGCTTATTTCCACAGATAAGGCCATCAATCCGACGAGTATTATGGGGGCCACGAAACGAGTGGCCGAGATGATTATTCAAAGTTTAGATCGGACTTCCCAGACTCGCTTCGTCGCGGTACGCTTCGGCAATGTCCTAGGGAGTAGGGGAAGTGTCATTCCAACCTTTAAGAAACAGATTGCTAAGGGCGGTCCCGTGACGGTGACTCATCCGGAGATGGTTCGTTTCTTTATGACAATTCCTGAAGCGGCCCAACTCGTGATTCAAGCGGGAGCAATGGCTCAGGGTGGGGAAATTTTTATTTTGGATATGGGCAAACCTGTCAAAATTGTTGATTTGGCAAGAGATTTGATTCGGCTGTCAGGGCTTGAAGTGGATATGGATATTAAGATTGCATATACAGGCATACGTCCTGGGGAGAAATTGTATGAGGAACTGCTCACAGCGGAGGAAGGGACGACGAGTACGAAGCATCAGAGGATATTTGTTGCAAAGCCTAATACAATTGATGTTGCGGGGATTGAGGGTTTGGTTGAGATGGTCAGGGAGAGGGGTTCGTACTTGGCCAGGGAAGAGATCGTTAAGGAGCTAGGTCATGTTGTGATGGGGTTTCAAAAGCTTCCAGGGAAAAAGGAGGTGGAGAGGATGTCTGCAAGATAGAGCTTTTATCGAAGGTGCTTAGTATCATTGTATTACTTCCAGAGGTTAATGATGGGAGGGAACTATATGAAAAGATTCTCAGATATTCTTTTTTGCATTATATTGCTCAGTGTTTTAAGTCCTTTGTTACTCATAATTGGCTTAGTCATAAAAGTTGATTCTAAAGGTCCGGCATTATTTAAACAGAGAAGAATCGGAAGAAATAACCAAGAGTTTGTTCTATATAAGTTTCGAACCATGCGAACTGAGGCTCCCGATGTGGCGACTCATTTACTAAAGGATCCTCAAAGCTATATTACTCTTTTCGGGAAGTTCTTAAGGAAGAGTAGTTTAGATGAGTTGCCTCAATTATTAAATATCATAAAAGGTGATATGACGTTTATAGGACCCCGGCCTGCCTTATATAATCAGCATGATTTGATAGATTTAAGAACCAGATGTGGGGTACACACGTTAAGACCCGGTGTTTCGGGATGGGCCCAGGTAAACGGAAGGGACTGTTTGGAAATAAGTGAAAAAGTTGATTATGATTTCCACTACTTAGAACATTACAGCTTAAC
>DATMYU010000536.1:0-6381 GCA_035560775.1 Desulfosporosinus sp. | reverse complement strand
GTATATGACGCATAAAAAGAGTGATTTGTTTGTTGGAATTGATTTTGGCGGCACAGCGCTCAAATCTAGAAGTTTATGAAAGACTGAATCCTATTTGGGATAAATTAGATGATTTGAAAAAGCATATTTCTTAACAAAATTGGAGTGATAAGATTTGGCAAATGAAAATCAGGTTAAAGCAGGTAATGCCGTTATTTTGGCGGCAGGAACGGGAACAAGGCTTGTTCCGTTATCATTTGAAAAGCCAAAAGGGCAGATATCCGTAAAAGGTGAAATTCTGATCGAAAGGCAAATCCGTCAATTGAATGAGGCGGGAATCAGTGATATTACCGTTGTTGTCGGATATTTGAAAGCACAGTTTTTATATCTTGCGGATAAGTACGGTGTCAAACTTATCGAAAACAATGACTTCAGAAGTACAGGTTCAGCTGCTTCACTGGCCTGCGCCAAGGATGTTTTGAAAAATACCTTTGTTGTATTTTCACATCATTACTTCATTGAGAATGTATTTAAAAGTGCTGTCTACCGCTCGACTTATCCGTCGCAAATTCTTGGGGGTTATGGACTTGAGAGTGCGTTTACCGCCGATGAGAACGGTAAAATAACAGCCATAGAGCCTTGCAGATGTGATGAGCCGGCTTTGGTAGGTCCGCTGTTTATTACTAAAGAGTTTTCGGAAAAGCTGAAAAGCATTTTTAATGACTATGGCGAAACAAAAAAAATTCAGGACAGTGTTGAGGAGCTTCTCGCTAAGAATTTAGACTTATTGGAACTATATACAAAAGAATATGATGGCAGTCCGGTTTACACACTGAATACCATTGAAGACCTACGCGCTTTTGACCCTGACTATAATCAGCAAAACAACTCTTTAGTTATAGCAAACATAATAAGTATTTTTAAATGCAGTGAGCAAGAAATAGTAGGTTTTGAGAAGCTTCACATTGGCAACACAAACAGCAATTTTTTCTTTGAAATCAAAGGAAAACGGTATATTTACCGTCACCCGGGCGCCGGAACGGAAGTCTATATCAACCGGCGCTGTGAGGCATATGCCGAAGTTCAGGCCAAAAAACGAGGTCTTGATAAAACAGTCGTTTTTGTGCATCCCGAGGAAGGCTGGAAAATTGCTCATTGCGTTGAGGGATGTTGGGATTTATCCTGTTCCAGCGATGAGGATATCGTTCAGGCAATGGGGTTCCTCAAAAAGCTTCACGAGGCAAAGATCCCCTGCGAATGGGAGTTCAACCCGATAAAAAATGCTCAGGCGCATATTGATTATCTGACGGAGCAGGGCATTCGCGATTTTTCCGAATACGGTGAGCTTAGAGAGAAAATCTTCAAGCTGTATGAATACACCGAAGGTGACGGATATGAAAAAGTTCTTTGTCATAACGACACCTGGTATATGAATTTTCTTAGAAACGGCAAGCTTTTTCAAATGATTGACTGGGAATATGCAGGCCTCAACGACCCTGCATCCGATGTGGCAACTTTTTCTTTTACCTATGAACGAGTCTTTGATAAAGATAAGTATGCCTGGCTCTGTGAGACTTATGCGGGCCGTTCCTTAAAACCGGAGGAGTTGCGGCACTTTGAGGCATATCGTGCAATTATTAGCTATTACTGGTTGATCTGGGCGGTATGGCAGGAGGCGCAAGGCGTGGACGCCGCTAAATATACGGAATTGATGGCCTTAAGAAGAGAGACAACGGAAGAATATCTGGCAATTGCGTTGCCAAAATATGAAGTGGAAACGCAATTGAAGATATCTTAATAAAAAGGGAAAGAGGGTAAAGGAAGATGTTAAAAAGTAAAAAATGGTGGTTTGCAGCAGTTTTGACAGTGTTTTTGTTGGCAACAGCACTGACAGGCTGCGGTAAAGAAGAAAAAGCTGCAGATTTAAAGTTAAATGAGGCTGGCTTGTATGAATTTAATTTTCCCAATGTTCCCTGGGCGGATCCCGTGTACATAGCGGAAAATCAGGGATTTTTTAAAGAGCAGGGTTTAAAAGCTAATTTTTCGGGGTTCCTTCCGAACATCAACGATATCGTGACAGGTGTTGCTTCCGGTAATTTCCCCTTTGCCTGCCAGCACGCTTCAACCCTAGCCATCGGAATTTCCAACGGCTATCCGATCAAAGCCATTGCGGCAGGATGGGCAACCTCCAAAGAAAAACCCATGATGAGCTATGTAACCCTTGAAAATTCCGATATAAAGTCCATCGCGGACCTGAAAGGCCATAAGGTTGCTATTCCCTCAATTACGGAAACCTACTGGCTGGAAACAAAAGATAAATTCCACTTATCATCAGACGATTTGAACGAAGTTGTTCTTTCCTACGAAAAAATGGGAGCCGCCCTTAAAGCCGGTCAGGTAGATGCCATCTATATTATTAACCCATATACGGAAGCTCTTATGACAGATCCGGGCTACAGGGTTTTCGGAACCTTGGTTGATGTTGTCGGTGAAGAAAGAGGTTGGCCGCAGCAGTGCGTTAACTTGGATTTTGCCAAAAAGCATCCGGACATCGTCAAAAAATATGTAACTGCTATTGCCAATGCCAATGACTGGGCCATTGCGCATCCCGATGAAGCCGGCGCTGTTATAGCGAAAGCCTTGGGAGTTGATGCCTCCCTTGGCCGTATCTACAATCCGGTTTTCCCGCCCCACGCCTTGATCGACAAAGCGGACGCTGAGCTTTGGCTGGGCTTGGCAGATAAATACAAATTGCTGAAAAGACCGGTAACGCTTGACGAACTGTACACCAATGAATATAACCCTTTCTATAAAGCATAAGAATAGTTTTCTTTTACATCGGCAGGGGGTTCCCATGCCGATGTAAAAGTTCATTTGCCATAATGTATCGGTCTAGATTAAGAACAAGGGGGAGACTACTATGACATCCAGAGAACGTGTCTTTAAGGCGATTAAATTCAAAAAAACTGATTATATTCCTGTGTTCACCAACCATAGAGGTATGGGGCCAAGAATGATCGGGCGTGCTTTTGATCGTGATTTATTTCTGGACGGAGATGCTTTGGCCAAAGCGGAGCTTAGCATTTGGGAGGAGATACAGCCCGACGCCTTCTGTATAGGCGCCTCTACCGCTATGCAAACAGCACTTGGTTGTAATTTGCAGTGGCCGGGTGACGACCATCCTCAATTTGGAGAGGCAACGATTAAAACCAGAGAAGACCTGGAAAAACTGGTAATTCCGGCGCCGGAGGATCATCCCTATATGGCGGCGCTGCTTGAGGAAATAAGGTTGCTGAGAAAATGGGTCGGAGACAGCACGGTATACAGTATTGCCTGGCATGGTATTTTCAACAATGCTTCCAGAATGCTGGGTGTTGAAAAGTTAATGGAAATTATGAGTAAAGACCATGAATTCCTCGACGCGCTTTGCACTAAAATTGTAGACGCCCAACTGGAATATGCCAAAGCGATGAAAGAAGCGGGAGCCGATATAATGGAAATCGGGGATGCCATGTGCGGCCCTTCGGTTATTTCTCCAAAGATGTTCCGAGCGCTGGCAGTACCTCATATCAGGCGTCAAATGAGGGGTTTTAAGGATTTGGGGTTAATTGCTCAATTCCACGCCTGCGGCGGAGAATATCCGATTATTGATCAGATGCAGGATACGGAGGCGGATATTTTATGGTTCAGTGAGCTTGTTGATATTGACGTCGCTCAAAAAATATTTTATCAACGCTTTGCCGTAGCCGGAGGTGTTGATCCGACAAATACTTTGTATTTGGGTACGCCGGATTCGATAGACAAAGACATAAAAGAACTTATAAGTAAGCTGAAACACAGAAGCGGCATTATTATACAGCCTGGATGCGGTTTGAGCACCAATATCCCTGTTGAAAATTTGAAGGCAATGGTGCAGGCCGTGCGTAAATACAGCGATTTAGCAGGGCAAAAGAAGATATAAGGGAGTTTGAAGTTATTGATCAAGTTAATTGCTACAGATATTGATGACACACTGCTCCCCTGCGCTTTCCCTGTAATTTCAGAGCAAATTGCCGAAATGATCAGAGAAGTGAGAAAACGAGACATCTTGTTTGTGGTGGCATCAGGGAGACAATATCAAGGGCTTGTGAAAACTTTTGCAGCTGCCAAAGAAGACTTGATTTATATTGCGGAAAACGGTGCGCAAATCCAAGCCCCTGGACGTCAGACCCAATACGAAATCATGCCGCAGGAAGATTTCAGGGGAATTGTTAAGGATTACAGAAAGTTCAGAAGCCAGGGTGAATTTCTCATCGCCGCAAAAGATGGTGCCTATTTGGAAAATCCAAGCCCCTTCTTTGAGAATTTGGTTAAGAATGGCATGAATTATGAATATAGAGTGGTAAACGATGTGTTGGAAGAAAATCTGGATGTCTTAAAAATATCCTTTTATGCTCCGGACGGAGTACGGGATTTAGCCTATAAAACCTTAATTCCCAAGTGGAAAGGCCGTCTCAATATTATGATGGGCGGGGCAAAATGGCTGCCGGCAGTTGCCCAAAATGCCGATAAGGGAATCGCGCTGAAAATGTTGCTCAAGGACTACCATATCGCTCCTCAGGAAGCCATGGTTTTCGGTGATGGAGGAAATGATATCGGGATGTTCCGGGCAGCCGCTGAAAGTTATGCGGTGGAGGACGCCTCTCATGAACTGAAAGCAATCGCCAAATATATTTGTCCGTCGGCAGCAAAAAACGGTGTTTGCCAAACTATTGTGGAAAAGGTACTGAAACAGGTATCTACAGATTGCGAGGGATGATCATATTGGAAAATATTACGCAAAATTTAGGGCAACAATTATTAGATAATCGAAATGAAATAGAGATTAACCAAGGTCTAAAAAAAAAACACAAATCAAAAAACTGAATAAGCTAATCAGAAATTTAATTCCAATTTTGATTTTTTTGACTTTTTGGGAGCTCGCGCCAAGAGTGGGGTTGGTTAGCCCGATATTTGTCCCCACCTTTTCACAGGCTGTTTTAGCGATCGTGAAAATGGTGAAATCAGGGGCTATTATCGGTCACGTAACCATAAGCCTTTACCGTGCCTTTGCCGGCCTTTTGCTGTCTTTGGCAGTTGGTATTCCCTTGGGCGTTGCCATAGGAAGCAATAAAAAAGCCCAGGATTTTTTAAATCCTATCCTAAGCTTGTTCGGGCAGGTTTCTCCAATGGCCCTGTTTCCGGTATTCATCATTGTTTTGGGCGTTGGAGAAGAGTCGAAGGTTGGCATCATTTTCTGGAGCTGCGTGTGGCCAATCCTACTAAACACTGTTTCGGGCGTATCTCACGCGGATTATGCCTTAATAAAAGCTGCAAGAGTTATGGGCGCATCACCTCTTCAGGTATTACTTAAGGTCATTATGCCGACGGCGTTACCGGAAATTTTCCCGGGATTAAGAATCAGCACCTCAATGTCACTGGTTATGCTTTGTGCAGCTGAGATGTTGGGTGCTAAAAAGGGATTGGGTTTCTTGATTTCTTATTCTCAGCAGATATTTCAGATAGCTGACATGTATGCGGCCATCATTTTAATTGCTATTTTAGGTTTGCTGTTAAACTATGCTGTAACGGCATTGGAAAACAAGGTTTTGGCCTGGAAAAAAATAAATTAAGGGTGAGGTGTTTACAATGGCTAAATCAAAAGAAGAACTTTTTCAACAATTATCCGACGCTGTGGTAGATATGGAAGATAGTACAGCGGTTGACGTTTCTAAAGAAGTGATAGGATCCGGCTACAGTGCTTTTGAAGCAATTAATCAGGGATTGGCCGACGGCATGAAAAGAGCCGGAGATTTATTTGAAGAGGAAGAGTATTTTGTTCCAGAGCTTTTAATGTGCACAGAGGCAATGAATGCAGGCATAGAGGTATTGGCTCCATTTATTGAAAAAGACGCGCTGGCAGAGAAGAAAAAGGTCGTAATAGGCGTAGTCCAGGGAGATACTCATGATATTGGCAAAAATTTAGTCGGAATTATGCTTGAAGCAAGCGGCTTTGAGATATTTGATTTAGGCAGAGATATTACTCCGAAAGTATTTGTGGAAAAAGCAAAGGAAGTGAAGGCAGATATAATTGCGCTCTCAACCTTAATGACAACAACCATGAGCGGAATGGAAGAAGTAATAGAGCTTTTAAAAGAAGAAAATATACGCGACCAATTTAAAGTTGTCATTGGTGGCGGGCCTGTATCCCAAAATTTCGCCAATAAGATCGGAGCCGACGGATATTCCACAAATGCTTCCGATGCGGTGCGGTTGCTTCGTCAATTAACAATGGCCTAGGGGTGAAAATCATGCACCAAATTAGTCTGCAGAAGTGGTTAGCTGATCGACCGGATCAAGATTGTAGAACTGACTGATTATGAG
>DATMYU010000535.1:0-3485 GCA_035560775.1 Desulfosporosinus sp. | reverse complement strand
ATTTAATCAAATCAGGTATCACCTGCTTAATCTTCTCACCCACTCCAATAATTCTTCCTTACTCACATTGCAACCCGCAGTAAAATAGATCCCTTGGTATTCCCAAATTATCATATTCATCACCAAGCCTAAATCGAGTGTGACATACATGCCCTCAACTTCGCTCTCCTCGAATGTAAAATGAACAGTTTCAATGGGAACCTTTGACGGAAAGTTATGATGAGGAACATTGCCCTGGGTCAGTGTTAAATATCCAATCGGCTCGCCTATCTTCTTATACAGACTCATCAAAGCTCCTTGCCCAGCGGATATATGAATCCATTGATGTTTGACGCTCTGATTCTCATTATTATGCAAATAAACCGGATGCGCTAAGCGTCGGCTCGCTTCTTCAACCGAGATCTCTTGGAGTGGAACAATTTCCTCTCTTTCTTCTTCCTTGATCTCAACCCCTTCGGGAATCTCCAATTCAAATTGAGAATCTGGAAGTCCCTGATTAAGTTTCAGTTCCCGGACAAAGTTCCTTAGCACAAGCTTTCCTTCTGAATTGTACTGTTCGGTCACTAAGAGCATCCAGGTTGCTTTATCTAACCATACGTGAGTATTCATGTCCTCCATATTAGCTACTTTTTCTATAAATTGAATGTGCAAAGCCGGTCGTCCTTCGACGTACTCTGTCCCCAAGACTCTGCTGTTCTTATCAGTCGCCATTCGCTTTAAGGCATCTGCAAAATTCGGTCCCATCCGACCTTTCATCTCTCGACTAAACTTTACCCGTTGCGCCTGCTTGCTCGATTTGGCCCAACTCAACATTTCCTGTCCACGTATCGTCATGATTGTTTCCCCAAACATCGGATTAGAGGCCTCCACCCGATATTGCCCTGGTCTTTTAAACCAGAGGTGAGAGGATAACGTTCTAGGTCCGTCCGCCTCAAAGAAGGTTTGCTCTTGCACCATCTCATAATCTTGAATCTGATCGCTAACCTGCTGAACCTTCTCCGCAATTTCTTGAGCTGAAAGAGTAAGCCGTCCAGTCAGGGTGTGCAGTAGAGTGAGAAAATTCTTATGCCGTGTTAACTCCTGTACCCAATCCGGTTTATCTAACCACTCTTTTTCAAAATTAGCCCTCTCCTGTGAGGGCATCGTTTCTTCTAAATAGTCGTAAAACTGTTCACTTAAAGACTGATTCTCTAGCCCTTCACTCATGTTCCAACTCCCCTTTCCTTTCTTCTCACCCAAAGTATAGCGCTCCCTTATCATTTTCACCCCCGACCATTCTTGAAGCTCTTTTCGCAAACGTTCTCTCGCTCGGAATAATCGGGATTTTACAGTTCCTAACGCCAGTTCGTTATCTTCCGCCACAGCTTGCAGTGTTTCACCCCGAATATCTACTTCGATAAACACTTGCTGTTGTTCAAAGGGTAATATTTGAAGAGCACGGAATATTTCAACCTTCAAAGTAACTTGTTCATCAAAACTAAGGCTTTGATCTAATACCAGACCAGAATCGAGACCTTCCGTTTCTTTCTGCCGAATTCTCAGAATTAAGAAAACCTCATTCATTAGGATTTTTCTAAACCATGCCTTGAAAGCTGTTGGCTTCCCTAAGGAAGGGAGATATCTATAAACTTTGATAAGTGCATTCTGCAACGCATCCTCCGCTAAATCCTGGTCGCGGAGCAACATCCGAGCTTGACTAAGACCTGAGGGATAGACGTTTTGAATCAAAGCTTGCCATGCCTCTTCATCTCCATGACGCGCTTGTCTAACCAATTCCGCGACCTGTTCCAAAGCTAATCTCTCCTTTCGTTCTTGCTTCACCTTATAGATGTTCTATTTACCGCTAAAGTTCCGTTCAGAAAAAAATGTTGATATTTATTACCCAGATAATATCAACAAGACATGTTCATACTCCAAAAATCATACCCCTTCTCGAACAAAACTTATCCATTGCTTCGATCTCTCTGATATGAGGCTTTAGTAAAATAATCATTTCAACATTCGCTGTCATTCTGATTAAAGGAGCCATTGTAGTCATTGAACAGACAATATGCAGAATATCCTAAATCAAAAGGGTAAATGTTAAGATGGAATGTAATAAATGCAGGTTTTGTCATGAGTGACTTACAACAACAATATAAGCAAGGCAATCCAGAGCAACTTCTTTTTGGAGTCGTCCAACTGATTTTAAGGTTTCTCAAAACATTGAATTTGGAAAACGAAAGAAAATATGAAAAACATTAAATATATGGGAGGTCAACTATGAATAATCTTGAAGAGCTTAACAGTAGCAATGCCGCCGAACAGGTACCATATAGTGCCATTCAACATAACGTAGATACGATCGCTATATCCTCTGCTGAGATGGGTCAACTTTGGTCAACTTATATGGCTCAAAGTATGTCTAAATGTATGGTTCCGTTTTTCATTGAGAAATGTAAAGATGCCGATATTCGTTCGTTATTGCAGTTCGTTTTAGATGTTTCTAATCGACACGTTAATTCAATTACAGAGATCTTCAATAAGTCTAGCATTCCTGTTCCCCATGGTTTCACCGATGAGGATTTTGATATAAATGCTAAACCGCTTTATGGTGATACGTTTATGCTATTGTATTCAAAATTCATGGCAAAGTATGGTATGATAAATTTTAGCTTTGCACGTTCGATTTCTGTCCGACCTGACATCATAGGATTCTTCGAAGGTTGTTTGAATGATTTTAATGAAATAAGCAATAGATCAAGCAATGTGGGTTTATCGAAAGGACTTGTTTCAAGAGCACCTAATATACCCATACCTGACAGGGTAGAATTTGTAACTGCGGAAACAAGTTTCTTCAAAGGTTTAATGGGCGATAAGCGACCGCTCAACGCACTAGAAATTGGGCATATTTTCGTTAATGTGCATCAGAGACAGTTAGAAGATGCATTATTACTTGGATTTGGTCAGGTTGCAAAATCAAAAAAGATTAAGAATTATTTTTCTAGGGGAAAACAAATTATTGATAAGCAGGTAGGTGTTCTTGGTTCACTTTTGGAAGATGAGGACTTGCCTAAGCCTATAAATTACGATTATCTTGTAACCGACTCTACAGAATCCCCATATTCAGATAAATTAATGCTGTTCCATTCGACGATATTTTTAGCACATAGCATCTCAGGTTACGGACTTGCGTTAGCGAATTGTGCGAGAGCAGATATAGTATCATCTCTCACTCGTCTTATGGCGGAATTCGCTGGTTATGTAAAAGATGGACTCGATTTAATGATTGAGAATGGCTGGTTTGAAAAAATTCCCGAAGCTGCTAATCGAAAAGAATTAAGGACTATGAATAATTAACCCTCAGCCCACTCTTCAAAACAAATTTCAATGCGTTGATGTGAGAATTTCTATCTTCTCAACCAACGCATTAAATATTTGTTCATTGAGTTCTTCAAACCTCGAATCCCACCTTTTAGATAGTTGAGTTACAGTAATAATAACCT
>DATMYU010000534.1:0-3850 GCA_035560775.1 Desulfosporosinus sp. | reverse complement strand
CAATTAGTACAGCACAAGGAGCTAGGTTGGCTACCTTATAGGCTACGCTCCCCATAAGTAAAGCCTGGATATTGGACACCCCCCTATGTCCAAGAACCACCAAGTCATGGGGATAATTATTAAGATAGTCCACGATAACCTGCCCTGGATGCCCACTTAAGGTTAAAGTTTTGGCTTCCACGCCATTGTTGGCAGCATAATCCTGTGCCTCTTGTAAAAAAGGATATTTCATTTTTGGGACTTCGGCACGGGATAAGCCGATCATCTCCGCTGATCCCATATCTGTCACTGGAATCACGGATAAGATAGTGAGAACTGCCTCTTCTGCCTTGGCCTGCTCTACAGCAGTTTTTAGGGCTTTATCCGCTAGAACAGACCCATCAGTTGCGACCATGATTTTCTTAAACATTCATCGCTCCTCCTCCTTACCCAATTTACAAGCAAACTCTTGGGAAAATTTTATCTAATTTCCGCGAGGTCAGGACTACTGATGGCAACCTTCGTTTTCTTTTCATCATGCAAGAATAAAGCTATTATAAATGCCACACCGCACAACACAGCACCTATAATGAAACAGTCGGATATAGCCATCACCATTGATTGCTGGGCTACATACTTGTATAGCACAGACATACTCAGAATCTGTCCTCCTTGTGCCCCAAGCCCAGCATTTAGCCCTATCCCCTGCAAGGCTGAAAGCATATTCAAACTGTCCGGGTTATCCAAAACTACATTCTGTGCTAAATTAGCATAATGGAAGGCATTACGCGATTGCATTAAATTTGTCATGAGAGTAATTCCAAAAGTGCTTATCACACTCCGAATGACATTTCCCAGGGAAGAGGCGGTACCAGTTGATTCTTTCGGAAGACTTACCATCCCCACATTAATGGCCGGTGACAACGCTAGCCCTATTCCTATTCCGCGGATCGATAACCAAAACATCATCGTGGTAAACGCTGTAGACCCGTTAAAGTCCTTCATAGCGTAAGATGAACCAGCCATAATTACCATGCCGATAAGGACCAGGTTCCGAGCCCCATATTTATCGAACAGCTTACCGCTGATGGGCATACATATAGCTGTAACCAACGCAGGCGGCAGCAAGACCAAGCCGGTTTGCATTGCGGTCTGCCCGAGTACGCTTTGCATGAAAACAGGAAATAGATAAACTACCACCACCATAGCCACTTGGATGAAAGAAGAAGTAATAGTAGACAAAGTGAAAAGCTTATTTTTAAACAATCGTATATCGAGAACCGGTTCTGGACATTGAAGTTCGTGAACTACCATCACCAACAGGCTAACAATTCCAACTAACAACATTACGACAATCACGGGATCTCCCCAACCCATCTGATTTCCCTTGCTTAATGCAAATATTAGACAAAACAAACCAATGCAGATGGTTGCAATACCTATCGTATCTAATGTCGAGGTTTCTTTTCTCTCCATTTCCGGCAGCCATGCAATTCCCATAAAGACGGCTAGCAAACCAATAGGTACATTTATATAAAAAAGCATTCGCCAGCTAGCTACCTCAATAATATACCCTCCCAAAGAGGGCCCAATAGCCATGGTTGCCATTCCGGCAATCCCCCATACTCCAAGCACCATGCCAATTTTGGAGATAGGGGTAATTCTGAAACAAATCGCCATGCCTAAAGGCATAATGATCCCCGCTCCTATCCCTTGCAGCACCCTGCTTATAACCATCATACTAAAACCCACTGATGAGCCACATAAGAACGAACCTAAAGTAAACAGGATTAGAGCAAAAACAAAGGTTTTTTTATATCCAAATTTATCTCCTAAATACCCTGCCAGGGCGATTATGATTCCCTGAGTCATCATGTAGGCTGTGAGTATCCATGTAATGTCGTTGGCATTCGTACCTAAGACAGCCGTTAGTTTGGGTATCGCCACATTAACGATATTCCCAGTTAGAGATTGTAAAAAGGTTCCCATTATGATAACAGCGATTGCGGGCCAGTTAACTTTTTCCTGTAATTCAACATTATTCATTGTTATTTCCCCGCTGAATTGGTCTTAATGGTAACTCCAGCAGACATACCTGGCTTGAGCTTGTTATCCTGCTGGCTAACGCTTATTTTTATAGATATGCGCTGGGCCACTTTCGTATAGTTGCCGGATGCGTTCTCGGTTGGTAAGATCGAAAAACTTGACTGAGTAGCCCCAGAGATCTCTTCAACCTGACCATTAAAAACAGTATTAGGGTAGGCATCGACGACAATGTTAACCTTATCTCCAGGATGTATCCGCTCTACTTTTTTTTCTTCAATGTTGGCTAATACCCAGACCTGCCTAGGATCAACGATGGTACATATTGAGGTTCCAACGCTAACGTTTTGCCCTTTTAAGGCCACAAGTTTTACTAAGCTTCCATCAATGGGGGCTTTTATCGTTGTATGCGCTAAAGCCAGTTGGGCATTATTATAAGCTGCCTGCGCCGAATCAATCTGGCTTTTATAAATATTGGCTTGTGAACCGTTCAAAGCGTTCAACTTGGCTTGGGCGTCGGTCACCCCTGCCTGGCTGGATTGTAAACTGGCTTGAGCAGAAATTAGGCCGGCCTGCGCTGCGTCTGAAGCAGCCTGGGCCACGGTCAAACCGGACTGAGCCTTATCGAAAGTGGACTGGGCTGTATGTAAACTCTCTTTTGCCATTGAACCCGCTTCGTAGAGAGTTTTGGTATGAGTTAGCTGCCGCTCAGCATCTGCCAGTGTTATCTGGGCCGAATTATACTGAGCTTGGGTTGATTCACACTGAGCTTGAGCTGACTGAACTTGGGCAGTAGATGCCATAACTGCGGTTTGAGCCTTTTGGACATTGGCATTGGCTGACTTGATGTCATCAGGGAGTTTAACGTAGTTGGCGTTGGCCAGATCCAGGGCTCCTTTGGCTTGCTGCAGGTTAATAAGATATTGGGAATCATCCACCTTAGCCAACAATTGCCCTACTTTCACACTATCCCCTTCTTGAACATAGACATCGGTAAGCTTACCAGCAACCTCTGCACTAATACTAACCAAATCAGCAGACACTTTCGCATTATCAGTTGTGACTGTAGTTCTTAGCTGAATATACCAGCGAGTACCTAGCATAGCCACCGCAATTATGGCTAATGTCAAGATACCAATCTTAACGATCTTGGATATCGGTTTTTTCTTTGAATTCTCGACAGGATTATTAACTTCAATTGGATTCATTACTGCTCCCCCTAGTCATTCCTTTAATAATTGTTGAGACAAGCATCTCGATTACTGGACTTTGTAAATCAGCAGATATATGAGTGGATAAGTAATTCGCAAATCCTGCACTTACACCGAGAATCATATTGGTCAAAACAACCAGATCGGACACAATAAATGATCCTTCAGTTTGGCCTCGTTCGATGATACTTGCAATGAGATTTTTCTTCTTATCGTATAGATCAATTAAACAACTTTCTGAATTAAAACCGATAAATGGAATAGTTGCTGTGACCCTCGGCATCCATGGATTTAGGCGAATAAAGTCAAATTCAAGCTTTATATAGTTCCTCATCGCCTGGACAGGATCCGTTTGCGACAAACATTTATCTTCGATCAGATAGCATTGCATCTCCAGGGACTTTGAAAAAACTCCAGACATTAATTCATCCTTGTTTTTGAAATACTGATAAATAGACGCTTTAGCAAAATCAGATTTCAGGGCTATATCATCCATGGTAATTGACTCAAAGGTCTTCTCATTTAGAAGTTGCTGGGTAGCCTCAATAATACTTTCCCGTCTAGATTCCCGTTCTCGTTCTTGCCTGACTCTCAACTCATCATCCCCAATACTTCAG
>DATMYU010000533.1:0-2957 GCA_035560775.1 Desulfosporosinus sp. | reverse complement strand
GAGAAATCATTGAAGAGACAAAAGATATTAAAATGATTTTATCGATCGACCGTCTGGATTATACCAAAGGCATCCCAGCACGGATAAAATCTTATAACCGATTTCTTGCTGATTATCCTGAATATCGAGGAAAAGTTAGATTAACGATAATAGTAGCCCCCTCTAGAGAAGATGTAACTACTTATGACGATCTGAGAAAAGAGATTAAGGAATTAGTCAGTACAATCAATGGGAAATATGGAACATTCACATGGATGCCAATTTGGTTTTTCTATCGTTCGTTTTCGCAAGAAAGCTTAATTGTACTTTATAGACATTCGGACGTGTTATTAGTAACACCTCTAAGAGATGGAATGAACCTAGTCGCCAAAGAATACATCGCTTCAAGAACGGATTATGAAGGTATGGTTGTTATTAGTGAGACGACAGGTGCCGCCAGCGAACTAGGAGAGGCTGTTATTGTTAATGCCAATGATTATAGGGCCATTGCTCGTGGTCTAAAAACTGCACTAGACATGCCGCGTGATGAAAAAATCGCCAGAAATAAACTGATGCATCGCAGATTAGAAAGATATAACGTAAAATTTTGGGCCAGTGAGTTCCTCCGTTCCTTGAATCGTGCAGTCAAGGATTCAGTTCAGACAATCTCAGAGCGAAGCATTGAGAAATATAGTGATACCATTGATAGTGCCTATAAAAACGCCCGTAAACGAGTTCTCTTTTTAGACTATGATGGTACTTTAGTTGGCTTTAACGCTGTCCCAGACCAAGCCAAACCCGATGCGGAGTTGAATCAACTATTATTAGAATTAGTGAGTGATCCTAAAAATACCGTTGTGCTTATTTCCGGAAGAGAAAGGCATATCTTAGATGAATGGTTCGGCCACCTTGCCTTACATATTATTGCTTCTCATGGGTTATGGCTTCGTCATCCAGGTGAAAAGGATTGGACAATGACCGCGGCTTTAGATAATAGTTGGAAGGAGTCAGTACGCCATATTCTAGAATTATATACCGATAGGATCCCTGGGTCGTTTATCGAAGAGAAGGAATATTCCCTTGCTTGGCATTATCGGCAATGTGAACCAGATATGGTCGCAGTAAAATTAAGTGAAGTTAGAGAAACACTTCTATCGACGACTCAATCCTCAACACTTGCTCTTCAAGAAGGAAATAAGGTTCTAGAAGTCAAGGATAACCGCGTAAATAAAGGGTATACCGCCTCAGCATTTATTCAAAATCAAGAATATGACTTTATATTTGCTGCTGGAGACGATTTTACCGATGAAGATTTATTTACTGAACTTCCGCAGGACACCTTTTCAGTAAAAATAGGCTTAGGAAATACCCATGCTAATTATTATCTGAAATCCTGGAGATCAATGCGATTGATACTTAAGAAATTCGTAGACATCAGTAAACGTTCGAACACTTAGTCTATTAACCGCCCTGCAAAATGCTGCTAATAGCGCATTGCAGCATTGAAAGGAATACTATGACAAATCACGATGCGCTTTACGAAATAACAGATTTAAAGTTGGACAATTATAATTTATTGCTCAATGAAACACTTTTTCATAACGCCAATGGATATATCGGGATTCGGTATAGTTTTGAAGAAGGATATTTGGAAGACTACCAATCGGTACATGGTCAATATATCAATGGATTTTATGACTATGCAAAAATGAAACAGGCTGAACGATTATACGGACTTGTGTCAGAAAAACAGACCATGTTAAACATAGCTGAGACTCAGTCTTTAAAAATACTTATTGATGATGAAGCATTCAGTATGTTTGAAGGAACTGTCTTAGCGAGTAAATTATCGCTGAATATGACGAAAGGGATAACCGTAAGAAGTGTGATATGGCGCTCTCTGAAAGGAAAAGAGTTGGAGATAACCATTACCCGCATGACTTCATTTATTCAACTACCCTTGTTCACCATAGAGTATGTAGTAAAGCCACTAAACTTTTCAGGAGATGTTCTGATTGAGTCTAGCCATGATGGAAACGTTACAAACTATGTAAATCCCTTTGATCCTCGGATAGCCGATGAAGTGATTCAGTATTTAACTCCGCAAAATTGTGAAATTATCGATGGTGCATCTTATATTACATCGGTCACTTCTAAATCGAATTTAGAGGTGTGTAGCTGTGTCAAAAACATCTCATCCCATGGGAATGATATGAAATTCAGTATCGTTAACAATAAGGCAATTTGTCAATTGACAGCAGTAGGAAAGCAAGGCGAACCAATCAAATTGATAAAATATGCTGTTTTTTGTGATTCTATCCGCTACGCGAATTGCCGAGACCAAGCTGTTCTAGAACTAGAGAAAGCCCTTTCTTATCCCTTGGAAGAATTATATGCTCAGCAAGAAGCATATCTTGCTGAGTTTTGGAAGCATTGTTACGTTGATATTGAAGGTGATGAGGCCTCAAATATCGCGATACACTATAGCTTATTTCAGCTAATCCAATCTGTAGGGAAGGATCAACATAGTAATATTGCTCCCAAAGGATTAAGTGGTGAAGGCTATGAAGGCCAATATTTTTGGGATTCCGAAATGTATGTTCAGCCCTTTTTCACGATTACTAATCCAGCAATTTCTAAGAAACTGATCGAATTTCGATATACAACCTTAGCTATGGCTAGAGAAAATGCCAAGATTTTAGGACATGCTAAAGGTGCTCTCTATCCATGGAGAACCATCATGGGCAAGGAGTGTTCCGGATATTTTCCGGCGGGTTCTGCCCAATACCACATCAACGGAGATATTGCCTATTCAATTGTCGCTTATTATTTAGCGACGAAAGATATCGAGTTAATTGAAGAAAAAGGTGCCGAGATTATATTTGAAACTGCCCGTGTCTGGATAAATGTCGGTAATTTCTATCAGGGTAAATTTCATATTAATGATGTGACAGGGCCCGACGAATATACTTGTCTGG
>DATMYU010000532.1:0-3339 GCA_035560775.1 Desulfosporosinus sp. | reverse complement strand
ATACTTTCTGATTAGTATAAGAAATAAAAGGTAGGTGTAATGATTATGAAGCTATCAAATCTCTTCTCCGGTAAGAACGAACTAGTGGAAGAAGCATGGGTGGCACTCCGCGAGTGCACTCCGGTGGTGCTCGGAGTAGTACCCTTTGGTATCACCTGCGGGATAATGGGGCTTACTGCAAAAATGTCAGGAGTAGAAACGATTCTAATGTCTGTCTTTGTTTTTGCCGGGGCGTCACAGTTCATTGGCATTACCATGCTGGGCGCAGGCATGGGCTGGGGAATTATCATACTTACTACCTTACTAGTGAACTTGCGCCACTTGATCCTTGTCTCATCTTTGGCGCCCTATATGATTAGACTCTCGTTTCCCCTTCAAGCACTCCTGGCCTTCTTTTTGACCGACGAAGCCTATGCCTTGACCATTAGCCGAATTCACAAAGCCAGATACAGTGTGCTCTATCAATTGATCGTGAGTACTGTGCTTTATCTAGTTTGGGTTTTGGCTACTATAGCGGGGGTAATTTTAGGCAGCTACATTTCCGACCCCTTAACTTGGGGACTTGACTTTGCCATGCCGGCAACGTTTCTGGTCTTGCTGATACCGCTATTGAGAAACCGTATCAATCTAATTGTATTTGGTATGGCTGCAGTGGTTTCGGTGTTTGCTGCCCTGTACCTACTCGGTAAGTGGTATATTATTATCGCCTGCCTTGCAGCCAGTTTAATAGGGGGTTTATTAGAGGGGGCTAGCGAACATGCGTAGTGAAGTTTTTTACATAATTATAGGGATGACCTTAGTTACTTATTTTACCAGAATCGGAGCTCTAGCCCTGTTCCGATTTACAGGGGTACCAAGCTGGTTAAACAGATGGTTAAAATATGTCCCCGTTGCCATATTGACTGCCTTAATTGTACCGTCTTTTACTTTTACCCAAGGGATATTTGGATATTAGTTTAAACAATCACTACCTGATTGCGGGCGTCATTGCTGCTTTTGTAGCCATTATGAGCCGTAATATTATTGCCACCTTAGGCATTGGAATGTCAATTATGTTTGTCTTGAAGTTATTGTAGATAACTACTGTCTTCAAATGCCATCCAATAAGGTTAAGGGCTGAATGATTTTTAAAAAACTGGATGAATGAAATTAAGCCAACAAAGACCGATCATCATTTAGTGATCGGCCTTTGTTCATGGGTGTCATGGAGTGCTTATTTTTCATATGCCTTGATTAATTCTGCAATATCAAACTTTTTCATTTTAAGAAATGCTTCAGTGACTTGAGCTAATTTTATCGCATCCTTATTCTGCATCATGTCATTCATAATTGTGGGGACAATCTGCCATGAAAATCCGTATTTGTCCTTTAGCCAACCACATTGTTCTGCTTCAGGAACGGCAGAAAGCTTATCCCAATAATAGTCTATTTCTAGTGTATCGCACATTACCATCAAGGAAATAGCCTCATTAAACGTAAAGTCGTGCCCATAGGCGCTGTCCATAGCTGCAAATGTTTGGTTTTCAAGTACAAAGTCAACATGTTGTATGTAGTTTGATTTGTTTGGGGCAGCATCCTCACCGTATTTAAGAATATTACCAACGCTTGAGTGTTTAAATAATGCTGTGTAGAATTGAATGGCTTCTTCTGCTTTTCCACACTGATCCCCGACAAACATAAGGGTTGGTGTTATTTTTTGCTTAATCTCGAAATCACCCATGTACATCACTTGCCAAGAAAGGCCGTATTTGTCAATCACCCAGCCATATTTTTCGCTAAACGGATAGGCGTCCAGCGGCATGAGCGCTGAGCCATTTTCGATAAGTTTCTCCCATAACACTTCAACCTCTTTAACAGAACTACAAGCGATGAGAAACGACACCGCTGGTGTAAATTTAAATAATGGACCCGCTGACAGCAGCATGAATTCTTGTCCTGCGAGCTCAACTGTGATCATATTCGCTGATCCTGATGGTGTGTCATTTAATATGGTCCTGTCCTTGAGTTTTGATCCTTCAAATAAGGACATATAGAATTTTGATGCCTCGTCGGCTTCCTTGTCAAACCATAAGTGTGGGACAATCTTTTGCATATTGATCTCCTCTCGCATTCAACAGATTTCTTCTCAATTATACTGCGGCGTACTTATAGTTTATCCAAGTTTGATGAAAAACTCTAATTTCAAACTGAACAATAATAAGCCTTTACCTAACAAAGAGGAATTCAAGGCCTCCTGCAAAACTACGTTGAGGTTGACCGTTAAGCATTGACAGAACTAATATTTAATATTATTATTCTAATAGACCAGTCGTTATAATGTATAAAGGAGTGCCTTAACAATGTTAAGTAAAAATAAATCCAAAGACATTCTAATTCAGGTTGCTTCTCGACTTTTCCGAGTACGTGGATATGATGGTGTGGGACTTAATGACATTATTGAGGAAAGTGGTATTCCAAAGGGCTCATTATATCACTATTTTCCAAAAGGTAAAGAGCAACTAGCTATTGAGGCAATTAATTATACAAAAGAGGCCGTTACCAGTGAAATTCAAGAGATATTAGAAAGATTTGAAGATCCAATAAAAGCATTTCAAGCTCATATATTTCAGTTGGCTGAGAATTTTGTAGATCTTTTAGGCATGCCGATAGGAACGATAGCGGGTGAAAAATATTCTACAAATGAGCCTATAAGAATTGCTTGTCAATCAGCTTTTGAGGATTGGCAAGCTGTTTATATTAAAAAATTACTTGCATCGGGATATAGTGAGCAGCAGTCAAAGGATTTAAGTATCGTCATTAACGCTATGGTAGAAGGTGGTATTCTTTTATCTCTAACAACAAAAAGCGGCAAACCGCTTCAAGTCATTGCTGAACAGATACCATTATTCTTAATTAAAAAATAGACCGTACAAATTATACACTTACCCGATTCAGTTTTAGGAGGAATTTTTTCGTGTCAACAAATGTAATACAACAGCATAATCAACACATCAGAACGACCCCTATCTTGATATCCTTTTTAATTGCAGGGTTTATCGGATTATTTAATGAGACAGCCTTAAATATGGCACTTGGAGATTTAATCCAGGTATTTAACATTAGTTCTTCAACGGTTCAATGGCTGACAACGGGTTATCTCTTGACCTTGGGGATATTAGTTCCGGTTTCTGGTCTCTTGATTCAGTGGTTCAACACTCGTGAATTATTTATTACCTCCTTGGTATTCTCGATTATCGGGACAACAATCGCGGCACTAGCGCCAAGTTTCAGCGTGTTACTACTAGCTCGTGTTATTCAGTCAATAGGGACTGGTATATTATTACCTCTTATGTTTAATAC
>DATMYU010000531.1:0-2711 GCA_035560775.1 Desulfosporosinus sp. | reverse complement strand
GAGGGGAAATTCGTGCTGTTAAAAAGTTTTTGGTCTGGCGTAGGCTTAACATCGGCAGTATGGTTGTGGCGCAGACAACTGAGACCTGTAGCGGTTGTGGGCGCCAAGGTTGGCTTGTTATTCATCGACGGCATACAGGATAATTTTCGGGCAGCTAAAGACGTTCTAAGGGATTTGAAATAAGCTGCCCAAGAGACTGAATGTAAAGATTAATAGGTTGATGCCAACACAAATCCCTTAAACTGAAAGGGGAAGAAGATGTGTGTCCTTCGAATGTAGAAGTTGTCCATTCCTTATCTGGAAGGGTGAGGGTAAAGGTTAAGGGACTAAAGAACAATCCCCAATTTGCTGGGCTTTTAGAAAATACTCTAAAAGATAAACAGCACATATTAGCATTTAAGGCTAACTCCCTGACCGGGAGAGCCTTAATTATTTTTGATTTACAGGCAATCCCAACCAGCCAACTGATTAGTGAGTTGAATCAAGTTATCAGCATGATATCTTGCAAATTGCGGCCGGCTGGAAAGGAGCGCAAACAAAAATGTTGCCAAGTAACAAGTAAAAGCAGCTCCAACTCCAGCTCCAACTTTGAATCGGAAGATTTAGCAATGAAGACGCAAGTCGTTCAGGCTGTTGGAACAGGAATATTCTTAGCAGGTTTAATGTTAAAGAGACTATTTTGGGGCAAATCTTTCATGGCCACTTCTCCAAAGATTCAAGGCCTCGTGGCAGCAACCACCATAGTTACTGGTTACCCTATTTTACGTAGCGGATTGGGAAGCTTAATGCATAAAAAGAAACTGAACAACGATTTTCTAATTAGCGCTGCCACTGTGGTTTCCCTGCTGTTAAAAGAAAGTGTAACCGGTTTAGTTGTGGTATGGCTGGTCAATTTAAGTACTTTGTTTCAGACCTTGACCTTAGAAAAGTCGCGCAAGGCTATTAAGGATATGCTCCAGGGTAAGGAAGAAATTGCTTGGCTGGAAGTGGATGGCACTTTGATCTCAGTTCCCATCGAGTCTTTAGAAAAGGGGGATGTTATAGGCAGTCATCTGGGAGAAAAAATCCCGGTGGACGGGGAAGTAATCAGTGGTCAGGCTGCCGTCAGTCAAGCTGTCATTACCGGTGAATCGATGCCTATTCCCAAAAAAGCAGGAGATAAGGTCTTTGCCGGTTCAATTGTGGAACAGGGTCAACTGCGGATTAGGGCTGAAAAAGTGGGTGATGATACTTCTGTAGCCCGAATTATTCATTTGGTAGAAAAGGCCAGCGAAGTACGGGCACCTATCGAGAACCTTGCCGACCGGTATGCAGATAAAATAGTTCCTTTGTCCTTTGGGCTGGCAGGTTTAGTGTATCTGTTAACCAAAGATTTCAGAAGAAGTATGACTATGCTAATAGTGGCCTGTCCATGCGCAGCTGGCCTGGCTACTCCCACTGCCATTAGCGCCTCTATGGGTAATTCGGCTAAAAAAGGTATTTTGATCAAAGGCGGTTGCCATCTTGAAAAAGTCGGTAAGGCAGATGTGGTTTTATTTGATAAAACCGGTACCCTTACTGAAGGCAAGCCTTCAGTGCATGAGGTAATCTCTTTGCACAAGAATATGTCGGAAGAAGAATTGCTTCGCTTAACCGCTTCTATGGAGGTTCATACTAATCACCCTTTAGCAAGAGCAATCGTAGCGCATGCGGAGGCTTTAGGCTTGCTTTGGCTTGAAATCACAGATAAAGAGGTCATAATCGGTCAAGGGATCAAGGGTGTATACCAGGATAAGGTGATCTTAGTAGGCAATGAACAGTTGATGCTTGACCACAAAGTAACTATTGCGAAAGCAAAAATAAAGGCTTGCACGCTGAATTTATTGGGTCAGACTGTTTTGTATGTAGCTCAGAACAAAACGTTGTTAGGTATCATTGGGATTTCCGACAAACTGAGGAAAGAAAGCTATATCGCTATCAAGAAACTTCGCCTGGAAGGTATAGAAACTATTGGTCTGATTACCGGTGACTGTACCGAAACTGGTCAAATAGTAGGCAGAGAACTTGGCTTAGATCAAATCTGGACGCAGACCTTACCTGAAGAAAAGGTACAGATTGTGGAAAAATTCCAAGCAGCAGGTAAGGTTGTAATCATGGTAGGAGAAGGGATTAATGATTCTCCTGCCTTAGCTAAAGCCGATGTGGGAATTGCCATGGGTACAGGCGGTACCGATGTGGCCATTGAGACAGCTGACGTAGTCCTAGCTAATGATAATCCTGAAAAAGTCGCTTACTTGGTCAATTTGAGCAATCACACTATGGAAGTGGTCAAACAAAATTTCGGTTTTGCTGTTGGAATCAATGCTTTAGGACTGGTTTTAGGAGCTGGCAAACTCATTTCTCCGCTTACAGCAGCCATTTTGCACAATTTAAGTACTTTTGGAGTTGTTCTGAATTCTTCCCGACTCTTGAATTATAATCATGCAAAGAAAGGAAGAAGTCCCGATGTCAGACATCAAGGCATTAGAGGAACAAATAAAGTCAATAATGGTTCAATTAAAGCAAAGTCTGGATTTAAGCTTAGAACTTAAGGTACAAGACAAAGAAACTGGGAGAAGAGTCGTTAAATATTGGAACGACTTTGGGAAGCATTTTTTGGCATATGTAAAAAAGCGCGAAAAGGAGACAGGAGAAGAGATTTTAGGAGGTTTTTCTATATCAAAGCTGATAAA